>CAUZNJ010000123.1:0-6198 GCA_963580965.1 Alphaproteobacteria bacterium
TAAAATAGTCCCACAACCAATCAAAAGGAGAAAAAGATGACAATTACAAATCCACGCCTTGCCAGAGAAACGACCCGCGTGCCTCGGCGAAGCGACTATGAGAAAAGACCTGTCCTTTCGGCAACCATACATCCAGATATTAAACGATCTCTTCTTGACATCTCTGAGCGAACTGGCATGAGTGTCAGTCAGGTGTCAGATGAGGTCCTATATACAGGATTAATTCAGATGCAGGAGCTACCTGCACTCTAATCTGCCACCCCCGGGGGGGCAAACAGGCCCCCTCCCATTGATACATAAAGTAGTTAGTTGCAAATGTATACTGACACTCGTCTGTCATGCTGGGACAATTTTGGATGTGTTTTGAAAGTTTTTTTAATGATTCAGAGCAGCAATACTAATTTGCTAAAAAATGAACTATCCTCGGACAGACATTAAAACACCTATTGCCATTAATGTAATTCCAACAAATCGTTGTGCTGAAATTGGATGATTGCTGAGTGGTCATTTTATATATAGTCGCCCATCGTATCCCCCATCAATTTTGGCCGCTTAAACTTAAGGAGCGACATCTAATAGATTATTTGGACAAATGATTTCTTTATTTGAAAGCATAAGATATATTTAACTTGAATTTTAAAAAATTATATAGCGAAAATAATTAATGATTAAACCTTTTAAAGTAAACATCTCAGATCAAGAACTTGAAGTTATTTATGCTAAGGTAAAAAAATACCCATGGCATGAAATGCCTGATGATGGTGGCTGGGAGTATGGAACCAACTTAGATTACATGAAAGAAATTTCTAATTATTGGGTTAGTGATTTCGATTGGAAAAAGCATGAATCTCAAATAAATAAATTTTCAAATTTTACAACAATAGTAGATGATATTGATATTCATTTCATACATGAAAAAGGAAGCGGATCTAATCCATTACCATTACTTCTTATGCACGGATGGCCAGGATCTATAGTTGAATTTTTACATATAATTGAAAAGCTTGCTCACCCAGAAAAATTTGGAGGTAATGAAGAAAATGCATTTGATGTAATTGTACCATCTTTGCCTGGATTTGGATTTTCTGGAAGACCTTCTAGACCAATAGGACCAAGAAAAATAGCAGATATTTTTAATAAGCTAATAATTAAAAACCTTAACTATAAAAGTTATTTGGCTCAAGGCGGAGATTGGGGAGCAACGATTGCTAATTGGATTGCTTATGACCATTCAAAAAATTGTAAAGCAATCCATATTAACTGTTTAACCATGCGTCATCCAGATGGCCCGCAATCTAAAGAAGAAGATGATTGGCAAATTAGATTTGATAAAGATCAAATTATGCAAGATGGTTATAGAACTCAACAAGCAACAAAACCCCAAACATTAAGTTACGGGATGATGGATAGTCCAGTTGGAGTCGCTGCATGGATTATAGAAAAAATGTATTCTTGGTCAGATTTAAAATATAATGATATCGAAAGCGTTTATTCAAAAGATATTTTATTGGCAAATATTATGGTATACATACTAACTAAAACTTTTAATACAGCTTCTTGGATTTATTATGGAAGGAGAGAAGAGGGTGGACGGTTTTTTCCAAAAGATTTTCATAGAATTGAAATACCTACTGCAGTCGCAATATTTCCAGCTGAAATGTCAGAGTGGCCACAAAAATCTTATGTTGAAAGAATATTTAATATTAAACAATGGACGGAAATGCCTAGTGGAGGTCATTTTGCTGCAATGGAGCAACCAAAAATGCTAGTTGATGATATTGTTAAATTTGCAAAAACGCTTCGTTAATTAAATACCTTTTAAGTATTTTTAATCTTATATAATATTTTTTGAAAGAATTATTTTCAATTGTGAAATTTAACTGAATACGGACTTTATGGTCGAATTTCAGAAAGAATAACGATCCGTTTTTCTGCTCAGCGACACCAGGAATGGCATCGTCTCTTTAACGCAACGCTCGAATTTCACGCCCGAGACCAGCTTTCCCGCTCCACCCTGCTGTTGCGCCACAGGTCTTGAGGTTCTTCCAACAAGTCCTCCAACCCGGTTCTTTCAAGTGCGCGCAAGAGTTCGGTATTTGCGCCGTCCAGAACAGATGCCTCATCGAACGTCAGAACCCTCCGCCCCTCCATGAGTA
Organism: Alphaproteobacteria bacterium; assembly: GCA_963580965.1. GTDB lineage: Bacteria > Pseudomonadota > Alphaproteobacteria > Rhodospirillales > CAMCUA01 > CAMCUA01. Next base: position 2,157 of record CAUZNJ010000123.1, read on the forward strand.
TGCACCCATCAACGATGACGGTATCGACATCCGCCGCATTTGCAAAATGGGCTAACCGGTTCAGCGGCATGTTGGCCGGGTAAAGATGTGGTTTACGCAAATCAACCAATACGATGTCGGCCTTTTTGCCAACTTCAAGTGAACCCAGATCGCGACCCAACCCTATGGCATTCGCCGCGTCGATCGTTGCCATCTCAAATACTTTTCCTGGAGGCATCAAGGTCGGGTCTCTGAAATGGCGGCGATGATAGTGCATGCAATTGGCCATGTGTCGAAACATGTCGAACCCACGATCAGGTGCGCCTGCGTCAGAGCCCAGGCAAATCCGAACTCCATGATCAATCAGTTCTGGCACGGGGCATCGTCCATAGATCGACATGATTGCACTGGGATTGTGCACAATACTGGCCCCAGTTTCGGTAAGCGCGTCGAAATCATCGGGCGTCAGGTCGACGCTATGCGACAGCATAGCAAAATCACCTAGCACACCCAATTTCTGTGCCACGGCGATCGAGCCTCTGCGGTGCCCATCCTGAGTAAACAGCACGGAGTATCTTGCGCGCAGGTCCGACACCGCCTCAGACATTGCCGGGATCGACAGATCGAAGTTATCGTCGGCAACGTCATCCGATGAATAGACAGGCATGATCAGACAAATTCCTGTCCGGTCACTCAAAATGTTATTTCTGCGTTTGATCAGGTCTTCGCTGACCTCCATTTGCTGCTCAAACGTTAGGTCAAGATCAACAGCCGTGCCGGGATAAAAACGTCGATAAGATTTGGGGAAAGGTGCGCGTCCAGGGCCTACGGCCAGAACAGTGCGTAATCCCGACTGTAGCGTCACGTCGCAATGGGCATCGCCAAAGGCTGCATCGTCCGTGCGGTAGATATCGGCCCCACCTCCAAGAAGTGTAATGTTGGTCGTCACCCCCGCTTTCAGGCGTTCCAGTTGTGCCAATCGTGCTTCGGCTTGCCAGAATTCAATGGTAGACCCCCTCGCATAGATTTCTTCGCAAGCATGGAACCATTTATTGACGTCCCCGGCACCAAGGGCCCGTACCAAACCGTGGCCGGCATGGGCGTGGCTGTCAATCAGTCCAGGAATGGCGGCCATTCCACTTGCATTTATAACCTTGGTGGCTGGTGTATCAGCAAAGTCAGCATCCGCACCGACTGCCACGATCCTGTCGCCTGACAAGGCAATGGCCGCATCGTTGATTATACGGCGGTCATGATCGACGGTTATTGCGGTTGCGTGACGGATCAACATATCAATCATGTGTGGCCCCTGACAACAGGATAACTTGAAGAAAATATTTCATCGACGGGTGGGTGCAGGTACGTTCGATCCGGATACTGGGCAATCAGCCCGTCGAATTGAGTTTGCGCAACCCTGCTCATTGCATCATCATCGATACCGAGAATGACGCCATCTGTCATGGCAAATCGACCGTCGATGACGACTGTGCGCACGTCGCGCCCCGAACCGTTCAATAGCAGGGTCTGAATGGGGTCTATCACCTGCCCCATCGCCGGGTCATTCAGCCCGATTACGATCAGGTCAGCGCAAGCCCCTGCCTCCAGCCGGCCAAGATCAGGGCGTTTCAGGGCGTCCGCACCACCGATGGTGGCGGCATTGAACATGTCCTCGGCTCGTGTTTCAAAAGCGTCGGCGCTAGTCAGGCGACCGGTCATTAGGCCTATCTGCATGTTCATAATCATGTCAGGCGGGTGCGTGTCGGTTCCCATGCCTATGGTGATGCCCATGTCGCGATATTTGGAAAAGGACTGCATTGCGGTTCCGTGACGCGCCATGACCAGAGGGCAATGCGCGATGTTTGCGCCGTGATCCCGAATGATTTCCAGATCTGGCGCCTGATTGGTAATACCGTTGGCCCCTGATACATAAGTCACGTGCGGCAAGATTGCCCGGTCACTCAACATTCCTAGCCCTGCAAGCCATTCTGGAGGGCTTTGGCCGTACTGGGACAAAACAGCCTGATACTCGAATGCCGATTGACAGCAATGCAGACGGACCGGCACATCCAGATCCACGACGGCCTCGGCAGTGCGCCGCAACAGTTCGGGTGTGCAGGTCTCGATGCGGTCCGGCGCAAGCATGGTACGGATCAGGCCATCTGAACGACCCTCATATGCCGCGCAAAATCGCTTGGCCTGTTCAAGACCCTCAAGCCCGCGTTCCTCTTCGAAGTGAAATCCTATCGCACCATCTGCGCGAACGAACGTGTTGCCAGTTCGATAGGCTGGTCCCAGGTAAACCCGCATACCAAGATCCTGCGCGGCCGTGGCCGCCGAATCAAATTCATCCCATGTTTCGCCCCATTCGCGGTAAAAAAGTGAGGATATCGGCAAGGCTGTCGTGATCCCGTTGCGGATCAGTCTGGTAAATGCGTATCGTTTCTGCCAGGCGATCTCATCGGGAGAATACATTTCTCGTGGACCATTACGCAGATAGTCCTCAGGCCAGATACGTCCTTTTTTCCACGCCGGTTGGTTGTCGAACCCAAGCACTGTCGTATCTAGATCGGAAAGCGCATCCAGATCGACAAAACCAGGGCTGATGATCGCGTTGCCGCAGTCGATTCGACGGGCCACTTCGCCATCATACCCGTGGCCGACAAAAGTTATCCTGCCTTTGTCGAAAACAACCTGCCCTTCGCACAACAACACGTGGTGCCCCACATCGTGACCAACTACCCATCGGGCAGTCATCTGAACAGGCCCGGTTTCACGCGCTAGCATCAGGGGCCTCAATTGATGTGATACCATCACGCGCCACCACTTTGCCACGTTTTATCACCAGTTTCCGCTGAGGGCGCGAAACCACCGCATGTGCAACGCTTTCCGCCTCAACCAGAACAAGGTCTGCGATGCAGCCGACATCAAGCCCGTAATCGAGTAATTTCATCACCTTGGCGCCGCCAAAACTGCAACACCACAATGCGTGTTCGACATCCCCGTCGGTTCGAAAATTGTTGCGCAACCCCAACAACATGGCACGCTCCAGCATATCCGCATTGCCATAAGGCCCCCAAGTGTCACGAATTCCATCGGAGCCAGCACAGAGGATTACCCCGGCGCTGCGCAAATCATCCGCTAGGGGCACGGGGCGTGATGCCGTTGCCACCGTAGAGATCGAAATCTGTTCTTGCGCAAGCTGCTCAATCAATCCTAATGCACGGCTGCGGTCTGACATTCCAAGGCAGAATGCGTGACTAATAGTGACACTGCCCCGCATGCCGAGCGCCTTGGTGCGCTCGATGATCATATCCATCGAGAACGCCCCAAGCTCGTCAGGTTCGTGCAGGTGAATGTCGATCGGTTTGCCCGTTTGGTCAGCCAGTCCGAATATCGCGTCCAACTGCCCCTTGGGATCGCGGTCGATGCCACAGGGGTCAAGCCCCCCCACCACATGAGCACCTGAGCTCATCGCCTCTTTCATAAGGTCTAACGTACCCGGACGCGACATCAACCCGGACTGGGGAAAGGCTACAATTTCGATGTCGATGACATCGTCAAGGTCCTGTTTGGTCGTCAAAACACCTTCAACCGCCTCAAGGCCAATTTCCGTGTCGATATCGACATGACTTCGGATCGCCGTCGAGCCGTGCGAAAGAGACAACAACGCCTGGCGTTTTGATTGTCTGGCCGGGTCGATGTTCCATTCGGTCTTGAGCTGCCGTTCGGTTTCGATCTTGTCGATCAGCCGAGGTCCGGCTTGATGCGGCCGCCATCCCATTCCCCAAAGCGTCTTGTCTAGATGGGTATGCGCCTCGACCAGACCCGGCAGAAGAATACCGTTGGCACAGTCTTCATCTGGCACCACCTCTTCCGACTGGTTCTGCGCAATGACCTCGATCCTCCCGTCTCGGATCAGAATGTCGGTGGCCGCCGCACCCCAAGGGCGCACGTTCTTTAATAGAAGATCATGAGTCATTTTGAGCCTTTCACTTTGTCCTTCTTAAAAGAAAAATAAATTGGTCTATCTTCTCTCATAATCCTGTCAATTAAGGCTGAAAAG
>CAUZNJ010000124.1:0-6157 GCA_963580965.1 Alphaproteobacteria bacterium
CATGGAGGAATGCGCCCCGAAGGTTCGCCAAGGTCTCTAACCAAATCATCACCGCACCGAGGATAAGTCTATGAAAGTCACCGATGTCACTGTCTTCACGCTCCACCCGGGATGGCGCAAGAACCTGATCTTCGTCAAGGTTGAAACAGACGCTGGGATTACCGGCTGGGGCGAATGCTATTCACAGTACGACCGAGATCCCGCTGTAGTCGCCCATGTCAACGAATTGAAGCGCTACTTAATCGGCCGCGACCCATTTCAGATAAAACACTTCACACAGATCGGTTTTGAGGACTACGGACAGCGGCGCGGCTCGCTGGAATTATTCTGCGCCATCTCTGGCCTGGAATGCGCCATGTGGGACATCGTCGGCAAAGCCCTCGATCAGCCTGTCTACAACCTGCTCGGTGGGCCGGTAAAAACCAAGCTGCGGGTATACGCCAATGGCTGGTACTACAAAATGAATTCACCCGACGACTATGCCCGCGCAGCCGAGAAGGTGATCAAAGACTTTGGCTTTACTGCCATCAAATTTGACCCCATCGCCGGACCATGGCGAAATCACCCCCCGCAGGAGATCGAGCGCAAGGCTGTCGCCACCGTCAAGGCAGTTCGCGATGCCGTCGGCCCCGATATAGACATTCTCATCGAAGTGCACCGGCGACTAGCACCCATGCATGCAATTCGTCTGGCCAATGCCATCGACGTCTACCGGCCATACTGGTTTGAGGAACCCTGCATGTGGGAGAACATCGATGCGCTGGCCGAAATCCGCTCGGCTATCTCCATCCCCGTAGTTACCGGCGAAGCCATCTATACCAAGGCGGGCTTCCGTCCAGTAATCGAGGCGCGCGCCGCCGACATCCTTAACCCGGACGTAGCCAGCGTCGGCGGGATTCTCGAGCTCAAGGAAATCGCCGCCATGGCGGAGCCCAGCTACATCGCCATGTCCCCGCACAACTATAACTCGACAGTTCTCGGTCTCGCCGCCACCGTACAAGCATCGGCGACCATGCCCAACTTCATCATTACCGAATACTTTGTGCCCTTTATCAAATTGGGTGACGCCGTATCTCCGAACCAGCTCAAGCCAAAGAATGGCTTCATCGAGCTGCCGACGGCGCCAGGTCTTGGCGTCAACATCAACGAGGAGGCTTTGATGAAATATCCCGGAAAGCCATTCCCGACGCGCGATCTACGCCGTCCAGAAGATGAACCGGGCGGCTACTGATCCTCTAGGCGTCCGGCGGCGGCAGCCAGCCGCCGGGCAATTCCTGAATCATTTAGCCAAGCCTGGGCGCGCGTCGCTCCCGGTCCAGCGATTAGTTTGGCGAGATCGTCGGGGCGGTCTATGTCCAGCCCGATGTCCGGCATATAAATGACGGCGGGTTTGCAACCATGCCGCCGCGCTTCCGCTAGGTGCGGCTGGAAGCTGTCATCACCAAAGTGAAAGTCGATCAAGTCAGGCGGCGAACAAAGTAGAGCATTGGTGCCGCGCCCGTTAGTGTCCGGAACGATGGTGACGGCCGGCGCAGGGGCCTGAATTAACAGCAGCTGTTCTACCAATTCAGCCGTCATTAGCGGTACGTCGGCAGGCACGGTGAGTAGCCCTGTCACACCTTCGGACTTAAGGGTAATCGCTGCATGGGCCACCGCCGCAGACTGGCCGCAATTCTCCGCTTCCAACAATATCCGGACGCCATACGTCGTACCCAGCGATGCAACCTCTTCATCCCTAGTAACCACCATCACACCAGCTAGCTTCGGGACCTCGACAAGCGCGGCAAGGACATCCTCTAACATCAAGCGGAATAGCTGGCGACGCTCTTCGGGAGCAAGGGCCGGTGACAAGCGAGTCTTAGCTTCCGCCATGTCCTTTACCGGCACAGCGGCCCACATGCCCCCGGTCATAGCCGGCACCGCTTTAAAGTCATGTCTTGGCCAACGCACGAGTGCTGTCCGCGAAAGCAAGGATGGCATGGGCCAGGGCTTTCTTGCCGGCATCATCCCCCATCACCGTCGGCGTGACGAGCACGTCTAGCCCATCAGCCCGCGCCGCATCCGCCAATCTGACATCCGCCGTATCAAGAACGATGGCATCGATAAGATCACCATAGTGTCGCCACACGGACTGCGCTGACACTGCCAGACCGAGCTCTGCCAGCATCTTTGCTGCCGGCCCCTTTACGGCCTGTCCGCCGATAATCGGCGATACAGCGATAACTGCAGCCGACGTGGCCGCGATAGCGGCCCTATACCCCGGAATGGCAAGAATCGGATCAATGCTGATGAACGGGTTGGACGGGCAGATAAGAACCGCCCGCAAGCTCGGGTCGGCAAGGGCCGCCAATGCCGCCTCATCGGGGCGCGCCGTCGAAGCTCCATCGAAGCGGAAACCGGTAACCCGGGGCGCACATTGATCCCGTACAAAGTAGTGCTGAAACGAAAGGTCGCCGATATCAGTCTCAACAACTGTCCTGACCCGACTGCCACTTGCCGGACGAATATTTGCCGCTATACCCCAACGGTGACAGATATCGGCAGTGACGTCGCCAAGGCATTCGCCAGCGCTAAGCCGGCGCGTCCGTTCCACTTGCAAGGCGAGATCACCGTCACCGAGGCGAAACCAGGTCTCGCCGCCGATGCTCTCCAGCGCATCCATGAAGGTCCAGGTCTCGTTTGCGCGCCCCCAACCCGTATACTGGTTTGCATGGCCCGCCAACGTATAAGTCACAGTATCTAGATCGGGACAAATCGCTAGTCCGAGGTGTTCAAAATCGTCCCCAGGGTTAGCGATGACCGTCAAGTTAAGCGGGTCCATGGCAACGGCGAGGCCCCAAACTAGCTTGGCCCCGCCGACACCGCCACTAAGCGCTACAACACTGCCTAGCCCGGTCACAGAAATAGATCCTCGGATTCGTCACGAATTAGATCGGCTGCTTGCCCCTCTGGCTGTTCAACCGCAAGACCCCGGACTACGACAACAGGCAAACCTTCGTCCCCCTGACCTTGGATAAGACCTGCGGCGGCTGCAATCTGATCGGCATGACCAATCTGCGATGATCTCAACGGCCGGCCAAAAAGATCACCCTGTCCGCGACGATCAACCAAAGCCGCCAGACCCGCGACGCCGATAGCAATGTTGACGCTGCCGCGCCGCCAGGCGCGGCCAGGACTATCCGTTATAACGACGCCTACATCGACGCCGCACGTGTCGCGCAACCGTGAACGCAGGCAGGCCGCTGATTTATCCGGCGCCTGCGGCAACAACAGTACCCGGCTATCCCCACCATCAACGTTTGAAGCATCGACCCCAGCGTTCGCCATGACCATGCCGAGCCGCTGAACGACGATCAGGACCCCCTTGGAATGGCGCACGATACGACGGCTCTCGCCAAGGATTACCTCGACCAGGCGGGGGTCTTTTTCGACAACGGCAGCCAATGTCAGAGCACGCTTCGATGGCACGATGACGGAAAGATCTACAAACCTATCCTCGGCCTTAGAAACCACTTTTTGGGCGACAGCAACAACGTCACCATCCTGCAAAGTGGTACTATTTAATCGCAATGCAGCAGTTATCAACGCGGCCAAGTTTGCCCCCGGCATAATCACGGGTATTCCCCGGAGGGAAATCAGCCGTATATCATTAGCCTGAGGGAAAATAGTGGCCTGGGGAGATTCTAACGCCATCGCCAGGCCACGTTACCCGCGGTTCGCTGTCCCGGCAATGTCAACACTCAGCGCCTGGATTTGAGAGTAATCCACCGGACAAGTTTGGGATTAAAAAAATATTTAACAAAAACCGGCACAAAAATACCTACTTCGCGACATGCGCGATAATCTACCGGTGTACCGACCTAGGTCGGCTTTTTTATTACTTACAACAATCCAGACCCGGTTGGGCCGTTTTCCTACTAGCGATAATGCACCCCAAATAGAGGATGCTCATCACCAGACTCGTCACCTCAATCGAGAATGACGAGATTCTCGGCTGAAGATTTTCCATCTCGGCCGGGGACGAGGTCGAACTCAATCTTCTGGCCTTCCCGCAACGTGCTGAGGCCAACGCGCTCCACAGCGGAAATATGAACGAAAACATCCTTCGATCCATCACTGGGCTCGACGAAGCCAAAACCTTTGGTTGGATTGAACCATTTTACGGCGCCAGAGGCCATGATTATTCCTTTTTTGTACTCAAGTGTTCGCGTACCACAACATGCAATACGCGGTTCTGAATGTCTCACATGGACTGGAGGCTACTCAAATAGAAGGGTAACGATTATCGAGTGATGCCAGAGTAGCGGTCATTCATCCCCCAACTTTGAGAGCACGCACATTAATATGCAAGAAAAATTTACGCCTGCGCTACCGCCTGCGAACCTGCCACGTACAGGACTATCAACCTCACACCGGCGCGCACTCGACGATCAAACAACACGGCGTGGTGCCCCTGGCCGGACTCGAACCAGCACGTTCTTGCGAACAACAGATTTTGAGTCTGCCGCGTCTACCAATTCCGCCACAGGGGCCCCCGATCGCCGAAGTCGGGAGCGATGATAACCAACGCGCGCAAGGCGTCAACTCATGGCGAACGCGACCAATAATTGTCCACCAGCCCCGCGCCTGCTAAACGGAGGCTATCACCTACATGTGCATGTTGGAATGGAGAGTAAGCCTTTGCTGCGACGCCTACACGACTGGGCAATGAGCCTCGCCAGCCATCGCCATGCGATGGTTGCTTTATTCGCTGTCTCTTTCGCTGAAAGCTCATTCTTCCCCATTCCACCCGATGTGCTGGTGATTCCCATGGTTCTGGCAGCACGTGAGAAGGCATGGCGCATTGCCATGGTCTGTACGGTTGGATCGGTATTAGGCGGCTGCGCCGGATATGGCATTGGCGCGCTATTATTTGAGGTGATCGGCAACCCAGTCTTGGAATTTTACGGTTACGCCCATAAGTTCGGGCAATTCCAGAGCCTTTATAACGAATGGGGCGCCTGGATCGTCTTTAGCGCAGGCCTGTCGCCGATACCTTACAAGGTCTTTACCATCGCCAGCGGTGCCACCGATCTCAACTTAATGGTCTTCACCATCGCCTCTATTCTATCGCGGGGCTTAAGATTTTTCGTCGTCGCGGCGCTGTTTTGGAAATTCGGGACCTCGATTCGCAGCTTCATTGAGATACATCTAGGGCTTCTGACCATAGCTTTCTGCATCATGCTTCTCGGTGGATTTGTGGCGATGAAATTCTTGTTCTAAACGCACCCGTAATATCTTGAGATCGTAATGCGTTATGCGCATTCTCCTAATTCACATTAAGCCAACAAAGAGCTCTCCATGTCGAACAACAGACGCATCTACCTATTCGATACCACCTTGCGCGATGGCGCCCAAACCCAAGGCGTCCATTTCAGCGTCGCCGACAAGGTGGCTATCGCATGCCAACTCGACCAACTCGGGATTGATTACGTTGAAGGTGGCTGGCCCGGCGCCAACCCGACAGATAATGCCTTTTTTGCCGAGCCGCCGGCCTTATCGCATGCCAAGCTGATAGCCTTTGGCATGACGCGTCGCCCTGGGAGGAGCACGAACAATGACCCCGGCCTGGCCGCAGTGCTCGGGCCCGATGTTCCTGGCGCGTGTTTGGTCGGCAAGGCCTGGGATTTTCACGTTGACGTGGCACTCGACATCCCACGAGAGGAAAATCTTGCGATGATCGCCGAGTCTATAGCGCTGGCCAGCGCCCGCAAGGAAGAGGCGATGTACGATGCCGAGCATTTTTTCGATGGCTACAAGACAAATCCGGAATACGCATTAGCCTGCCTGAAAGCCGCCAATGACGCCGGCGCCCGCTGGATCGTGCTGTGCGATACAAACGGCGGCACCTTACCCGATGAAATCGAGACCATTGTCAAAGAGGTAGCATCGCACATCCCACCGCGACAGATTGGTATCCACGCCCATAACGACACCGGCAACGCGGTAGCCAATAGTCTCGCAGCCGTTCGCGCCGGCGCCCGTCAAGTGCAGGGCACCATCAATGGCCTGGGCGAGCGCTGCGGTAACGCCGATCTGATATCCGTCATTCCATCATTAATGCTGAAAATGGGCTTCGATACCGGCATCTCAATGGAGGACTTAGCGCAACTTACCC
>CAUZNJ010000125.1:0-6156 GCA_963580965.1 Alphaproteobacteria bacterium
GTGGGGGCGGTTGATCGGGATTGTTTTTGTCTTGCCTTTAATCTTTTTCGTATGGCGCCGCCGCGTCAACGCGGCAATGGGTCGCTTGATGATATTGGCCTTCATTCTTGGCATGCTTCAGGCTGGCATGGGCTGGTATATGGTCATGAGTGGTCTTGCCGTTGATCCTGACGTGAGTCCCTATCGGTTGACCGCGCACCTTGGGCTGGGAACTCTAATCTTTTGCATCTTGGTGTGGGCATTGCTGCGCGCTGCACGGCCTAGGCCTCGGGCATACGGAACCCATGCGGGCCCGGTGGTTCTGGGCTGGTCTATAGTTGTGGGTGTACTGATATTTACGACGATACTTGCTGGTGGGTTCGTGGCTGGGCTTGATGCGGGGTATACCTACAACACGTTTCCTCTTATGGACGGGCGGCTAGTGCCCGAGGGACTTGGTGATCTCTCCCCTGTTTATTTAAACCTGTTCGAAAATATTGCGACCGTGCAGTTCGAGCATCGGGTGCTGGCGCTTAGCACGGTGATTGCAGTGCTCACGTTTTGGCTAAGTATAGGCCGGCGGCTATTAGCGCCTGCCGCCCGGCGCGCTGTTGGATGGTTGCTGGCGATGACCCTGGCGCAAGCTGGCCTTGGCATTGCCACATTACTCCTGGTTGTGCCGGTTCCGCTTGCAGTTGCCCATCAGGGTGGCGCCATGGTGCTTATCGGGTGCGCCCTATGGACGGTTTATGAGCTTTGTCCTAGCGCCCTGGGCCATGGGCGAATTGAAGAGGAGGCATCCGTTTCAGCAACAGGGACTTGAAATTATGCAAAAGGCCCTAAGGCTTTCGCCCGAACTCCACTAAGCCTTCCGGCTTCGTGCTACAAGGGACTCTACATTCTAGATCACAGTTCCCGACAAGTTTCCCGCAGCAATTCCGATGGGGTCGTCTTTGCCGTTCTGTTCGAGGAATTGGACATGATCGACAGGATAAAATCTTTCTACCCTAAGGACATGAATGACAGCAGGATCCTTATTTCCAAAGACGATATCATTACCGATCTACCCTATGCAAAGGGCTTACACCGGGCCTTTGATTATCATGTCAATGATACGTTTCGGGTGGACAAGATTCCCGCTAACTACGTTGCCAGTTCAAAGGCACCTTCGGCGGTGCGGGTGGCCTATGATTACTTTAGTAGACATGATGGCCTTCCAGGGGTGTTGGAAGAATTGATGGTGGGGGTTGGCAAACAGGACCTGAATTGGCGAGCTGCATTGAATATTGGTGAACTTATGTCTGAGTACGATGGTGTTGTTCAACCAGATGCGGGAACTTTCCAAGTAGCGAACAAAAACGTCGATCATATCGTTGCCACGCTGATTGAACGGATTGGAATGCAAACATGACGTGGTCCAGCAAAAAAAATTTGGTGGCCATGGCGATGCTAGCATTGCCGCTGTTGGCTAGCTGTAGGCCGGACGATGGGGCGGTGTCGCGTGCCCTACGCAATTTATTTTCAGTTGGCATCGAACCCCTATCGGAAGATGCGCGCCTTCAATTAGAGCGTTTTGGCACTATCATTTCCGCATCAGCGGACGATGCAAGCGACGTTTCTGCGGTGCTAACGCATTTCAGCGATGCGCTTACCCAAGTGCGACGCGAGTATGTCCGTCCGGTGGATGAAATTGCGGCGATTGATGCTGCGTTTGCTGCTGCAAGGAATAGGCTAAACAGCGGAGAGCCCGCGAGCCCGCAAGACCTTGTTGATACAGCCTTGGATGGCATGCTCAAAAGCCTAGACCCACATTCTAACTATATGAACCCCCAGTCGTTCGAAGAGTTCGAAGTTCAAATCCGGGGTGAATTTGGGGGTCTTGGTATCGAAATCGCCGAGAAGGATGGATTGATCCGCGTGATCTCTCCCATTGAGGAAACGCCGGCTGCACGTGCAGGCATCATGCCCGGCGATGCGATTACCCGCGTAGATGGTAATTCCATCCAAGGAATAAGCGTTATGGATGCCGTGCGGCGGATGCGTGGTCCGCCTGGAACGATGATTAGATTGACCATTCAGCGCGACGGCGTGCCTGATTTCGAAGTGATTCTGGAACGCGCAATTATCCAGATTCGACCGGTTCGTTGGCATATGGAAAACGACATTGGCTATCTGCGCGTTTCCGTATTCAACGAACAGGTTAAGGCGGGTATCGAGCACGCCATGGAAGAACTCAAACGGGGGGCAGGGGGGAAGCTAGCTGGCTTAGTCATCGATCTTCGCGCTAACCCCGGCGGCCGTCTTGACCAATCAGTGTGGATGTCTGATGCATTCATTGACCAGGGGCTTATTGTTGAGACACGAGGGCGCCACGCCGGTGATAGGTATGTATATGAGGCGGAAGCCGGGGATTTAATACGTAATGTACCGATCCTAGTCCTGGTCAACGTTGGTTCTGCGTCAGCGGCCGAAATTGTAGCTGCCGCCCTCCAGGATTCAGGTCGGGCGCTGGTCATGGGTACGCGGACCTATGGCAAGGGGTCAGTACAAACGATTTTCCCCCTACCCCGCGAGGGTGGATTGCGATTAACGACGGCACTCCACTACCGACCGTCAGGCCAGTCCATACAGGCTCTTGGAGTGCTCCCTGACATTGTCATCACTTCCGAGAAGGTGTCAAAAATTAGCAGTGAGGCTGACTTGCCGGGTGCCATCTCCTCTGATCATCAGGAATTAGAGGAAAGCCGCTTGCAGGTACCCGAAGCATCCTGCCCGTCACGGGACGATGGTGATTTTGTTCTCGGCTGTGCACTACTATTTCTGAAGAGTGGCGGGGAATTGGTTTTTCTTGATGCATTGGGGCGGCAGCGCTAAATCAGTTAGCGTCACGGCTTAACTTAGCTGACAGCTTCAGGCTTTTATGCCTTAGCTCATTGGGCCTATGCCGCAGTGAAGCCGATACAGTACAAGCAGGGTTGCTAAGGTGGGATAACCTGGCGGAGAATATCCTGAAATCGACCAGGTGGTATGCAGCGATATTAAGTAATTAATATAATTTAGGAATTTAGCTATGATGGCTAGTACCTTAAAGCCAAAAATCAATGTTATGCCACTCTCCGATTCCCTTGGAGCAAGCGTTACCGGCATTGATATAAGTAGGCCGCTCGACCCTGAGACGGCTGCAGAAATTACTCAGGCCTGGCATGATTACCTTGTCCTTATTTTCCCCGATCAGGATTTAACCCAAGAACAACAACTCACCTTCGCGCAACATTTTGGTGAAACGGGCACGCGGTCACAGCGTGCGGAGGACCGCCCCGAGGGGGCTGATTACAACGCCGCCATCATGCTAGTCACTAACATCAAAGACGATAAAGGCTCCTATATTGGTTCACTGCCCGATGGAGAAATGTATTTCCATCATGACAGATGCTATATGCCCAAGCCGGATAAAGGAACGTTGCTCTACGCCATCGATATCCCCTTAACTGGCGGGAACACGCGATTTTCGAATATGTACCGTGCTTACGAGAAAATTCCATTAGAAATTAAAAAACAGCTAAAAGGCCGCACCGCGCTGCAGGTTTATAATTATGGATTGACTGAAAAAGTTGATATCGATGGCGACCTGACGGGTATCCATAACAGGTCACAACCAGTATTTGTCTCTCACCCTGAGACTGGCCGGACGGCACTTTATGTCAATCGCTTAATAACGGCCCGAATTGATGGCATTTCGCGTGACGAAAGTGATGGCATTCTCGAAGAGCTTTTTGCAATCAGCGAGGCACCGGGGAATTATTACGAACATGTTTGGACTGTTGGTGAATTAGCGATGTGGGATAATTATTGCTCGTGTCACGCTCGAACTGATTTCCCGCGTGAAGAGCGACGGTTGCTCCGGCGGTGCACGTTACTCGGCGAAGAAATGATCCCTGCAAACTGACGTCGTACCGCTATCTGCGATCAGTCGTGCCGTTAAATAAACTCACAAATTTTAGGTAGGTTTGTTCTTAGTTCAAATTTTCGACCCCAAGCCAAAAAGCTAGGCGGGGAGTTTCCGTAACGCATCGAGAAATATGGTGCCGGCGGCAGGAGTCGAACCCGCGACCTACCGCTTACAAGGCGGTTGCTCTACCAACTGAGCTACGCCGGCGCCAAGGTGGACAAGATACCGGGTGGCCCGGGTCATCTCAAGGCGTGCTAATCGGCATGGGATGAATTTATTATCTGTCACGAAATGCTTCATAGAGGGCAATTGCCGTGGCTGCGGAAAGATTAAGGCTGTCTGTTTCTGCGGCAACAGGCACTGAGGCCAGCAGATCGCAATGCTCCCGCGTCAGGCGGCGTAGTCCGCTACCCTCCGATCCCATAACGAGAACCGTGCGGCCGCTGAAATCAGCCCGCCACAGAGGCGTTGTCACGCTGGCGTCAAGGCCGACACACCAGTAGTTCCAGGTCTTGAGGTCGGCAAGGGCTCGGGCGAGATTGGTGACGCGGACCAACGGCACACGGTCGAGCGCGCCGGAGGCCACTTTTGCCATGGCCGGGGTGATATCAGGTGCATGACGGTCCGGCACAACCACGGCGCGGGCGCCAAATGCTGCCGCCGAGCGCAATACGGCGCCGACGTTGTGGGGGTCAGAAGGCTGATCAAGAACGATGACTACGTCGCGTCCGTCCTGGGCGGGTTCCTGGCAGGCCTCGCTGAGGCTCATCTGGGCAAGGGGGAGGGCGAGTAGCGCCACGCCCTGGTGCACGGCTCCTGCCGGTAACAGGGATTCGAAGGTATTTCGAGCGACCCTCTCGACGCGCTGGATACTATTCCTGTGGGGCGAGTCAGCAAGGATTGCCTCGACGCGTGATCTCGCAGCATCGCTTGCAATCAGGCGCTGGCAGGCGCGGCGTGGGTTGGCGATAGCCGCCGCAACCGGGTGCCAGCCGTATAGCCAGTGACCGCTAGAATGTGAGGGGGGAGAGGCCGGATCCCGGCGGTGAGGTCTATCCAGTGTTTCGGGGCTACTCCTGTATGGCCGCGTCTGCTTGCGCTTCGTCATGCGGGGCTCTACATTTCTAAACAGTTACGGCGTCTTCCTTCCTGGCTTCGAAGGCAGGGAGGATGGGCGGGGCTATACCATGTTTTGACGTTGACAAGGTGAGCGCATTGTTCATATTCGCCTCCCTCTGCTGCGTCCAGGATTTATCTTGCACGCGCAAGGAGGGGTGCCCGAGTGGCTAAAGGGGACGGGCTGTAAACCCGTTGGCATTGCCTACGTTGGTTCGAATCCAACTCCCTCCACCACCGTGCGTCGTTTCGCGCGACCGGGGGGCAGTATCGGGAATGCGGGTGTAGCTCAATGGTAGAGCTCCAGCCTTCCAAGCTGGTGACGAGGGTTCGATTCCCTCCACCCGCTCCAGTCATCGCCGCAGTACGTGCGGTGATCGTGCAGCCAAAGCAGGGCAATAACGCCAATGTGGCGACGGCTAAGGGATAGAAAGACAGAGCGATGGCGAAGGCAAAATTTGAACGGACGAAGCCGCATTGCAACATTGGCACGATTGGCCATGTTGACCACGGCAAGACAACTTTGACTGCGGCGATTACGAAGGTATTGGCCCTTAGCGGCGGTGCAGAGTTCACGGCGTTTGACATGATTGACAAGGCGCCGGAGGAACGCGAGCGCGGGATCACGATCTCGACTTCTCATGTTGAGTATATGACTGATAACCGCCATTACGCGCATGTCGACTGTCCTGGTCACGCGGACTACGTGAAGAATATGATCACGGGCGCGGCACAGATGGACGGCGCTATTTTGGTTGTGTCGGCGGCCGATGGCCCGATGCCGCAAACGCGCGAACACATTCTTTTAGCGCGTCAGGTTGGTGTTCCTTCGCTTGTGGTATTCATGAATAAGGTCGATCAGGTTGATGACGAGGAGCTTTTGGAGCTCGTTGAGCTTGAGGTTCGCGAGCTTTTGAGTTCTTACGAATTTCCCGGCGACGATATTCCGATCATCAAGGGCTCGGCGCTGGCGGCACTTGAGGGTCGTGATGACGCGATTGGATCGGAGAAAATTCTTGAGCTGATGGCGGCGGTAGATTCATACATCCCTCAGCCTGAGCGTCCGAAGGATCGCCCGTTTCTGATGCCGATTGAGGATGTGTTTTCGATTT
>CAUZNJ010000126.1:0-6087 GCA_963580965.1 Alphaproteobacteria bacterium
CGCATTGTCAACACCTCTTCCCAGGCAGGTATGCGCGCGCAGTCCAATGGCAACTATGCGTCCTATGGGGTTGCCAAGGCCGGCGTAATTTCCTGGACGCAGTATCTGGCTCAGGAACTGGGTCGCTATAACATTACTGTCAACGCGCTGGCACCAGCATACGTCGGCACAGAACGATTAATGCAACAATCGTTTAGCCAAATTGAAGATGTCAGAAAGCAGTTGAAGGTGCCCCTGGGACGCCTGGCAGAGCCAGACGACATCGCTAAGGTGATGGAATTCTTCGTTACAGATCTAGGCGATTATGTTACCGGGCAGACGATTTCAGTGTGTGGTGGGGCGATCAACTTCTAGTGTAGTGCACCGATATTGATGGGGCAGTCAGCGCTTGCAATAACGCTCTGCGTAAGCCGCGATCTTGCGGTGAGCGTCGCGATCAGGGCATTCAGTCGTGCGTGGCGAGTGATGAGCAGGCTCTGCCTTAGGGCTTGCGCCGCGCTTATCTCGTTAAGGTTTCGTATCCGCAAAACTCGGGCCGCTGGATAGACTGTAGGACTGTCCAGCTGACAGAAAAAAACGATAGCAAGAACGTGCAGGCCAGGGACCCTCTATGATCGATTTTTCATCGACCATTATTTTAGATTTCGACGCAGCATAGACGCCCGGCGCGTCGATTACGCAGAACGGGGCTAACCCCACGCCTCGCTTATACCCGCTGCAGGTGTCTCACGACGGATTCAGCCGATGATTGATGGGATTGTTTGTCGCTCGAAGGCCGTAACATGCCGAGCGGCAAGCGAGTCCTCGGGGCGCTATTCGGCGCGTCTGGGGTCGAAGGCATCTCGCACACCCTCGCCGACGAAGATCAAGAGCGTGAGCATAACGGAGAGTGTGCCGAATGCCGACAAGCCCAACCACGGCGATTGGATGTTAGCTTTGCCTTGAGATAATAGTTCACCCAGTGATGGCGAGCCGAGCGGTAAGCCGAAGCCGAGAAAATCTAGGGTCGTCAACGTGATGATAGATCCGTTTAGAACAAATGGCAGGTAGGTCAGCGTCGCCACCATAGCATTCGGCAGCACGTGGCGGGCAATGATTAAGTGATGGCTCTGTCCAAGGGCTCTCGCTGCGCGGATGTAGTCAAAGTTTCGTGTCCGCAAAAACTCGGCCCGCACAACCGGCACGAGCGCTGTCCAGCTGAACGCAAATAATAATAGCAACAACGTACCGGGGCCAGGCTGCAGAAGACTGGAAACGATGATCAGTAGGAAAAGTACCGGTAGCCCGCTCCATATCTCAACGACTCGCTGTCCGAGCAGATCCACTAGGCCCCCGAAGTATCCCTGTACAGCACCAACTAGCACACCGACGACCGAGCTCATTAAGGTGAGCGCAATGCCGAACAGGATGGAGAGGCGAAAGCCATAGATCAGGCGCGCCGCCACATCCCGACCGATATCGTCGGTGCCAAGCCAGTGCTGCGCTGACGGTGAGGATGGCACCGCGGTTTGTGTATACAGATCGATGGTGTCATAGCGAAAAGGTATGATCGGCCAGACCATCCAGCCACCGCCGTCAGTCAACAATCGCTGTACCTCCGGCTCCCGGTATTCTGCTTCAGTGCCGAAGGTGCCGCCAAAGGTGGACTCGGGATAAACAACAAACGCGGGATAGTAGAATTCACCTTCATACCGAAGCAGTAGGGGCGCGTCGTTGGCGATAATCTCAGCGAATAGGCTCAGAAAGATCAATGACCCAATAATCCACAGGCTCCAGTACCCACGCCGGTTGGCTTTGAAATTGTGCCAGCGGCGGTGTGTCAGTGGCGACAGTTGGAACGCCATCAGCCTCAGGTCTCCCTTGCTTCAAAGTTGATCCGTGGATCCACCAATGTGTAAGTAACGTCCCCAATGAGCGTCAAAACCAGAGAGAGTAACGTGAAGCAGAAAATGGTGCCAAACACGATCGGGTAATCTCGTGTCAGGGTGGCTTCGAAACCCAGGAGACCCAGTCCATGCAGCGAGAAGATTACCTCAATTAGCAAAGTGCTGGTAAACAATACGCCCACCAGCGCTGCCGGGAAACCGGCGATGACGATCAGCATGGCGTTGCGAAAAACGTGTCCGTAGAACACCCGAAATTCGCTGAGACCTTTGGCACGGGCTGTCATGACGTAGTGTTTGGATACTTCGTCCAGAAAAGAATTCTTAGTGAGCATCGTTAGCGTGGCAAAACCACCGATTGCAATGGATATAACGGGAAGCGCCAGGTGCCATAGATAGTCGGCAATTTGACCGCCCAAGGACAATTCGTCGAAGTTGCGTGAGGTCAGTCCTTTGAGCGGAAACCAATCGATGTAAGCACCACCCGCAAAAAGAACCAAGAGGATGACGGCGAATAAGAAGCTCGGAATAGAATAGCCGACGAAGATCAACGCGCTGGTCCAGGCATCAAAGGACGTTCCATCTCGTATAGCTTTGACGACCCCGAGCGGAATCGATGTGAGGTAGATCAGTAGCATCGACCATAGTCCTAATGAGATAGAGACTGGCAGACGCTCTAGGATGAGATCAATGACCGGCCGAGCCTCGTAGTAGCTGTTGCCGAAATCGAGAGTGAAGTAGTCCCGCAGCATCTTGAAATAGCGTTCATGCAATGGACGGTCGAAGCCGTATTGTTTTTCGATGGCTGCGATCAATGCGGGATCCAACCCTTGGGCGCCCGCGTAGTGCGACTGTGCGCTGACATCGATCGCCGGTGCCGAAGACGTGGCGCCGATCCGGGTGGAAACCGAGACGTCTTGCGACGTGAGCCTTGCGATCGTCTGATCTACCGGCCCTCCTGGCGCCAACTGAACGATGAAGAAGTTCAACGTTATGATGCCGATCAGCGTCGGAAAGATCAGTAGTAAGCGCCTGAATATGTAGCCTGCCATCCTGTACGGCTCCTTTAGCGGACGTTAAGCGCTGCATCGACCCGCGCAGTCATGGCATCGTCGGACCACCACAGATCGACAAAGTCGATGATGGGCTGGTGTGCTGCCAGGTGCTCCTGCTGCGGTCGCCCGAACTTGGCCCAGTAGATGAGCCGAGCGGGTTCTTCCTGCTGCAAGGGTATGTGATAAAACTGCCACAGGAGGACCCGATCAAGCACCTGGCAGCTCGTTATGATGTCCTGGAGGCTCACCGCCTGTTGCGCACGTTCGATCAGCGCATCCACGACCGGGTCGCTGATTCCAGCCTTGTTGAAAGTTAGTGGTTTTATCGCTGCATTGGAGTGAAAAAAGAATGGCAACATCATGATCGGAGGCTGGGTTGTGCCATGCCCCTGAATAAAAGCATCATACTCGAACGTTTGCATCAGGTTGACCCATTGGGCACTCTCCACCAGACGGATGCTGGCAGTGATGCCGAGCTTACGCAGGCCGTCGATGTACGGCAGCACGATACGTTGCTGATCCGGCGCCGGCAGTAAAAACTCGAATTCGAATCGACGACCCGCTTTGTCAACCAAGTGTCCATCTTTAAGCTGCCAACCCGCCGTTGTAAGTAACTGCTGCGCGCGTGATAGCGCGTGCCGGTTACGGCCAAAACCATCTGTGGCCGGAAGTTCATAAGGTTCGGTGAATACGCGCGGGGGTACCTGGTTGCGGAAAGGTTGCAGAAGCTCGAGTTCAGCGGGTCCCGGGAGACCGCTTGCCGCGAAGCTGGAACCGGCAAAATAACTCATCGCGCGCTTTCTGGCACCATACCAGAATGCTCGGTTCTGCCATTCGAAATCGTACGCTAATGCCAACGCCTCTCGGACGCGGATGTCGGAAAACAGCGGTCGCCGGCTGTTGAAAACGATGGCCTGTGCAGGCCCCGCGTTGTCGCGCATATAGAGTTCCTCCTTGCGCAACAACCCCTGCTGATGGGCTGGTGTATCGTAGGATCGCACCCAGTGACCGATATCCGGTTCAATGTAGAAATCGAGGAGTCCTTTGCGCACCGCCTCCCGGGTCACGGTGGCATCGCGATAGACCTCGTACCGAATAGCATCAAAGTTGTAACGACCGCGATTGACCGGCAGAGATGCGCCCCAATAGTCCTCTACCCGCTCATAACGAACATAACCCTTGTCGAAATCAGCAAATCGGTAGGGTCCGCTTCCGAGCGGGGGCTCAAGGGTTATCGCAGTGGTGTCCCCACGATCCTTCCAATAGTGGTAAGGCAGAATGCGAGGTTCATAGGACAGCAGCAGCAGATTGGAGTTGGTCAGACGATTTTTGAGGTTAATGCTGATGTGAAGCTCATCGATAATCTCAACTGACTTGATCCAATCCAGAAACAACATGCCGTCGACGGTCGCTAAAGCTTGATCGAAGCTAAACTTGACGTCTTGGCTTGTGATCGGTTCACCGTCATGAAAATGCGCAGAGGCGTGTAACCTAAAAGTCAGTGTTCTGTGATTCTCGGAAAGATGAATCCCTTCGGCGAGCGAACCGTAGTAACCAGCGAGTTCGTCAGCTGATCGGATAATTAGCCGATCGTAGGTCCGCTCCCATCCCGCAGCGGTGTCTATAGCGGTACTCCAATGGCTGCCAAAGTGGCGGACGTCGTGTAAGGCGTACCCGACAAAAGTGCCACCTTTAGGTGCATCTGGGTTGACGTAGTCGAAGTGCTTAAAGTCGGCTGAGTATTTCAGTTCATGCAGGAGCGAGATGCCGTGCGTGAAGCCGTCATCCTCAGCGCGAGCACCCGCGGTTATGGCAATGATCAAGAGCCAGGCTAGGGTCGAACGCCGGCTATTTGACCACCCTCTATTCTGTTTCTTTTCGGTCACAGTGAATACTAGAATCCATACGTTTCCTCATCGTCAGTTTCCATCCATCGGCCCGCAAACACAACGTTGCCGACCGCCTCGTGCGGTTTGCCGTGGCCACAATTACCCCAAAAAATGACGGCAGCGATCTTGTTTAGATTGCGCACTTTGTTGATTGGGAATGGGCTTCGACGGCGGTCGAACCGGTTTTTGTCTTTTCTCCGCCAGCGCTTTTCTCTATGCGACATGGCGTCACCGTAGAGCGACGCAATGCTAACCCCGTTTGCGTTTGCCAATCATCGTTTCGACCGTGTTTTGCGTCGCGTCGATGAGGTTCGGAAAGTGCCCGGAAGGAAAGTGCTCGTCAGCCGGATGACATCACGTAACAACAATTTGACCGTATTCTGCAATGTTCTTTAAACGGCGGCGGGCAGCTGGCCTTTTTGGTTCAGTGCGCCGTGACGCTGAGGCGGGCGATGTTGAACCGAAAGCGTCAGCAGGGCGGCTGGGGGTTAACCAGCCGTCCGACGCCTTCAACGTTCAAGAACTTGTTTTAAACCCAGCGAGACGCCCAGTAGGGTGCGCCCGCTAGGGTGATCAAAGACTGTTTAGTACAGCCGGCCTAACGACGCCGAATCCCAATCAGCGAGTTCATCATGCCGGCCCTCTTTGATCTTCTGCGCCCAGTCGGGGTCCTGCAGCAAGGCTCGACCGACCGCAATCATATCGAACTCGCCGCGGGCGAGTCGTTCGACCGCAAGTGCAATGGGCTGGGTTTTTGAGGCCTCACCCTGGAAACTGCCGATAAAATCAGACGATAGGCCCACCGAGCCCACGGTAATCGACGGCAGCCCGGTGAGTTTTTTACACCAGCCCGCAAGGTTCAAGCCTTGCTCACCATCCACCTCTGGGTATTCTGCTTCCCACCAGCGGCGCTGGCTGGCGTGCAAGACATCGACGCCCGCATCAACAAACACTTTCAAGAACGCGTCGAGCTGCGCCGGTGTTTCTGCCAGGCGCGCACTAAAGTCCTGTTGCTTCCACTGTGACCAACGCAAGATGATTGGCATATCTGCGCCCACTTGGGCCCGGCACTCGGCAATGACCTCGCCGGCAAATTTAGCGCGCTCGACCAAGCCGCCGCCGTATTTATCAGTGCGCGTGTTCATAACGCCCCAAAAAAATTCGTCGATTAGATAACCATGGGCGCCATGTATCTCAACGCAGTCAAACCCTAAGCGTGCGGCGTCGCCGGCCGCATTGGCATAGGCCATGACCATATCA
>CAUZNJ010000127.1:0-6080 GCA_963580965.1 Alphaproteobacteria bacterium
GATCCAGGGGCTGTGCTTGCGCAGTTTGCCACCGTCGGCGAGCTGGCAAAACTCTCGAGCAAGGCATCTCGATAATGGAATATTTCACCCACTTTCTGGAACGGCCGGATCAAGCAACGGTAATACTCGCCGTAGCGGGACTATGGCTAGGGCTAGCCAATTTGGGGCGCTCCCTAGCCGGGCCATATCAGGTGGGCGCCGGTGAAGCGGTCTGCGGGTGGGCCGGCGTTATCATACTGTTTACCATCGCAGGCATATTTACGCCGGTTTCTTTTACCGTCGTTGCTTGGTTGACGGCGATGCTTGCGGTAGCCGCCACCGTTGTTCGCTGGCGCCATGACGGTCGGCTCCTGAGCCCAAGCATGCCACGCATGGCCATCCTCGCTACACCTCTAATTCTTATTGCCTCAGCGATGGTGGCTTCCCAATGGGATGAGTTTTCCCACTGGCTTCCTAGCATCAAGTTTCTAATCGAAACAGACGGCTTTCCGGACCTGGCACAACCGCGCACTGGGGCGACGTTCCCCGCGTATCCCTATGGTTGGCCTTTGCTTTCCTATTTAACGGCAAGAATGACTGGCAGCCTGCTGGAAAGTGCTGCACCGCTAATCAATGTCCTTTTGTTGCTATCCTTCGGCATGCTGGTCGCCCGTGTCGTGCGGCAGGGCGCAAAGGGCGGCACTATGACGGGAGAAGATACCAGCGTGCTCCCTTGGGGGCTCTGCGCCCTGGGGGCGTTGGCTGCCCTTCCATTCAATCCAACATTTGTCCAAAAGGTGGCTTTGACGTCCTATGCCGATACATCCAGCGCTGTAACACTTGGCTTTTCTGTCGCCTTTGGTTGGATGGCATTAAACGCAGCGGCAGTCGAAGAGAAATCTCTGGCCAGTTGGCGGGCCTGGCAGATGGGCCTGGCCTTGACGGTGCTGGTGGCACTTAAGCAGGCAACGTTAGTGCTATTCATTTTGGTGACCTGTGCCGTCGCCATCGCCGCACTGCGCGATCCGGCCGTGGGCTGGCGCCGGCTGATCCGCCTGCTGCCAGGCATAATGATCCTGCCACTCGTCACTTACGTGATGTGGCGGTTCCATGTGGCAACGCAGTTGGGGGCAGGCGCCGAATTTACACTGCGCCCTCTGGCCGATTGGTCACTAACTCTGATCCCCAACATATTGACTGCAATGCTTGCCGTTCTAGCAAAGAAGGGGCTCTACCTCAGCCTGATGGTAATTGCCTCCTGGTTCGGCCTACGCGCCCTATGGCGCTGTCGCACGCCATTCGACCGGCTGGCGCTCATCGTTGGCGCCCTGTTCGCCGGCTACAACGGATTCCTATTATTCACCTATATAGCAGCCTTTGGCCCAAACGACGCCCTGCGCGCCGCCTCGTTGTGGCGCTACAACATGCATTTGGGCGCAGCTAGCGTTATCTTCGCCTGGTTCGGCCTAAGCATGCTTTGGGTGCGCTGGGACATAGGGCGACGGCTTGGCCGGTCCGTGAGCTACATGCCAGCCCTGGCTATCGTCCTAGTCCTCGCCGCACCCTTGATATTTGCTGAAAAGTTGCGTTTCGACCGAGCACCCGACAAACCCTACTATCGCACGGTAGCGAAAGAGCTATCATTGATGGAAATTGGGGGCAGCACCTTCGGAATTCTCGATCCATTGGGAAGCGGAGAATCTTGGGTTATTACATTGTTTCAGCTGGGCGACCGTGTCACGCCAGCTGGCTATCTTGCCGCGTTCGATGATATGCGAGAAAAAAATGTTCGGGTATTTCTTGAGCGCCTGGCCCCCGACATCATTCTAGTGCATTCAGTAACACCGGATTTGAACGCAGCACTTGGGCCGATGCTGGAAGGTCGCACCGAATTACGGGCCGGCCGTTCATCATACCTTCTTCGGCGCAGCGAAACAGAACGCACCTGGAGCGTACTCCAAACCTGGACACGGCCAAATACCTGAATCGCACTCGACGTTTTGATTTATAAACCGCGCAAGGCTGGCGTGGATTCGAGAAAACTGCAGATTGAGACCTGCTTGCATCAGAGCACGATCATAAGCACGCATCTTCTAACCGTCGGCCCCCCCCCGGGGGGGCGAACGTTGCGGGTGCGCTCAATTTAATGCCCCTCATGGCCGAAGAGAGAGCCCCCATCCGAGCTTCCGGTTATTTTATTCATGCTCCGGTTCTATTAATCTCAGTCCAGCTTCAGTTTTCTACATATATCCATTAGTGTGCCGCGGCCCACGTAACCTTGGGATGACCGATGGCAAGCTTCGCTGGTGACCGACTAACATGCTTCCGTGGAGAACGCTTGGTTTTCCAAGGCTTAGGTTTCACCGTCGAATCCGGCTGTGCCCTAGTGCTGACAGGGCCCAACGGCAGCGGTAAATCAAGCTTGCTGCGCCTGATGGCGGGTTTGCTGCCCGCTGCCGCAGGTAACCTCACCTGGAATGGCCTACCCATCGACGGTGTCGAGGAACCGTGTCCGCGGATACACTATGTCGGACACGCCGATGCGGTAAAGCCAATGCTCACGGTAGTCGAGAATGTCTCATTCTGGGCACAATTGAGGTCTGGAGGAAACAGCGATGACGAGAAGGTCAATGCGGCACTCCGAACGTTTGATATGGCGTCGCTGGCAGACATGCCAGGTCGCTTCCTGTCTGCTGGGCAAAAGCGTCGCGTGAATCTAGCTCGCATCGTCGCAACGCCGGCAGACCTTTGGCTACTCGACGAGCCGACAACGGCGCTTGACCAAGATTCCATCCGCCGCCTCGAAACGGCCATCACCACACACCAGAGTGCCGGCGGCATGGTAATTGTCTCCACCCACACCGACCTCGATCTAGCCAATGCCACCGGCCTCGCCGTCGATAAATTTATGCCAACCCCATGGCCGGTCATGGCAGCATGAGCCGCCTCATTCTTATCCTCCGGCGGGACCTTCGCCAGGCCTTGCGCCAGGGCACCGATAGCATGACGGTTGTCATTTTCTTCGTCATTGCCGTTGCACTATTTCCTTTTGGCGTTGGCCCAGAACTGGACATTCTAGCTCGTATAGGCGGTGGGGTCATTTGGGTAGCGGCGCTGCTGGCTGCGATGCTATCGCTGGAACGCCTATTCCAGGCCGACTTCGAAGATGGCAGCCTGGAACTCCTGTCCCTTGAACCAGTCGCCCTCGAAACCATGGTACTAGCAAAAGTTCTAGGCCACTGGCTGACCACCGGAGTACCGCTGGTTATCGCTTCGCCCTTCCTCGCCATGATGATGAATATGCATGCGGACGGCTATGCCCCACTGCTTCTCGCCCTCGCGCTCGGCACTCCAACCCTCAGCCTAATTGGCGCTGTCGGCGCCGCGCTGATTCTGGGCGCGCGTAGAGGCGGCGTGCTGCTATCCTTGTTGGTACTACCCCTTTATATTCCAGTACTGATTTTTGGAGTCGCCGCCGTCGACGCAGCCATTAGCAGCTTCCCCACACATTCTTATCTAATGATTCTGGCGGCCATCTTGCTGGCATCCCTGCCACTCTGCCCATGGGCGGCGGCGGCGGCACTACGCCACAGCATGGAATAATCCACCATCACCAGTGTGGCTGAAAGTGATACAGTTCAGAAGGAAGTTAAGGCACAACATGGCCCAAGGATGGAACCTGCACTATTTAGCTAACCCCGCCCGCTTCCTGCGGCTAAGCAATCGCATTGAGCCATGGGTGGCCGGTTTAACCGTAATCCTGCTCGGCGGCGGCCTCTATCTGAGTCTTCTGGCTTCGCCAAAAGACTATCAGCAGAGCGAGGCCGTTCGAATTATGTATATCCATGTGCCATCAGCATGGATGGCCCTATTTTGTTACTCCAGTCTGGCCATCACCAGCGCATTTTCCCTGATTTGGCGACATCCTCTCGCCGACATAATCGGCAAATCAACCGCGCCCATTGGCGCCTGCTTCACCTTTCTGACCCTGGTCACAGGCTCATTATGGGGCAAGCCCATGTGGGGCACCTGGTGGGTTTGGGACGCTCGATTAACTTCCGTATTGATCCTGTTTTTTCTCTATTTAGGATACATCGCCCTTTACAATGCCTTTGACGATATCAGCCGGGGGGCGCGAGCAGCCGCGGTGCTTGGGCTAGTCGGCGCGGTGAACTTGCCAATCATCAAGTTTTCCGTGGATTGGTGGAATACGCTTCACCAGCCTGCAAGCGTCATCAAGCTGGGCGGGCCAGCCATTCACCCTAGCATGCTGTGGCCATTGGCGCTGATGGCGCTTGCCTTCACTGCGTATTACGTGTGGGTACTTCTCTTGCGGGTACGAGGTGAACTAATCAGCCGCCGCATTAGTACTATCAGGCATCGACAGACGCACGGATAGGCCGGCAATAACTAGCAAGGATTGGCAGACGTGGAACAGATAGGCGATTTTTTTATGATGGATGGATACGGGAGCTACATATGGTCAGCATATACCTTGGCAGCCATAGTCTTAATCGGCCTATTCACCACCAGCCTGCGTTTCCTACGCCAGCGTCAAGCTGACCTCGCCTCGCTCGAAGCACACGAAATCGACAAGCCTCAACGAACAACCAGGGCAGCCGATGAAGCGTAAGCACAAGCGATTATCCTTCGTTGCTCTTGGTCTGTTGATGATCGGCAGCGCAGTGGTATTGGTGTCGACCGCGTTAGAAGACAACATCACCTTTTTTTATAGCCCGACGGAAATTCTAGCAAAGGAAGTGGACCTGGGGCCAGGCCGTCGCCTACGGATTGGCGGCCTAGTCGAGGATGGCAGCATCACCAAGGCGGATGGCAGCACCGTTACGACGTTTCGCGTCACGGATCTGGAGACTACCATTCTCGTCTCCTACCAAGGAATTCTTCCTGATATTTTTGACGAAGGTCAGGGGGTAGTCGCCGAGGGCTATTGGCGCAACGGCGCCTTTATCGCCACTGAAGTACTAGCGAAACACGATGAGAACTATATGCCCCCAGAAGTCGCCGCAGCACTTAAAAAATCCGACCCGCCACAACAGATGAATACCGCCGGTGGCAACACCGAAGAAAAACCCAAGCCATGATCGCCGAAGCCGGTCATTTCGCCCTCGTCCTGGCCCTTTGCGTCGCCTTCGCACAGGGCACGTTACCCCTCGTTGGCGCACATCTCAGGGTAACATCGTGGATTGCATTTTCCCGACCCGCCGCCATCGCGCAATTCCTCCTCATCAGCTTGGCCTTTGGCGCCTTGATGCATGCCTATGTGACGTCAGATTTTTCGCTATTGAACGTGGCAGAAAACTCCCACACCGCCAAACCCATGCTCTACAAAATCAGTGGCGTCTGGGCAAACCATGAGGGTTCCATGGTGTTATGGGTCCTTACCCTTTCCACGTTTGGGGCAGCTGTCGCCACGTTCGGCACCAACTTGCCCCCGACATTGCGGGCACGAGCTCTCGCCGTTCAAGCATTGATCAGCGTCGGCTTCATTGCATTCATCTTGTTCACGTCCAACCCTTTCGTGCGTTTGGTTCCCGCTCCGATCAACGGGAGCGGCCTCAACCCTTTGCTCCAGGACCCTGGGTTGGCCTTCCATCCGCCGTTTCTGTACCTCGGCTACGTCGGGCTCTCAATGGCCTTCTCCTTTGCCATGGCTGCACTCATCGAGGGCCGGGTGGATGCCACCTGGGCGCGCTGGGTTCGGCCATGGACGCTTGCTGCTTGGATATTCTTGACGGCCGGTATCACGCTTGGCTCCTGGTGGGCCTATTACGAGCTCGGCTGGGGCGGCTGGTGGTACTGGGACCCGGTAGAGAACGCCTCATTTATGCCGTGGCTGGTAGCCACCGCACTCCTACATTCATCGATTGTCGTCGAAAAACGGGACACCCTTAAGGGGTGGACTATTTTCCTCGCCATCGTTGCTTTTGCTTTTAGTCTGCTGGGTACATTTTTAGTGCGGTCCGGCATCCTTACCTCCGTACACACGTTTGCCAGCGACCCCGATCGCGGTGTGTTTATTCTTGCTTTGCTGATAATCTATATCGGCGGAGCATTCCTGCTATTTGCAATACGTGGACCCA
>CAUZNJ010000128.1:0-6061 GCA_963580965.1 Alphaproteobacteria bacterium
CATCTGTTTTAAAAACTCAGGATCTGCCGCGGCCTTTTTAAAGACATCGGCCCAATAATCGATGATATCCCGCGGTGTGCCCTTCGGCGCGACGATGCCGCGATTAAGCGCATAAATCATGTCAACGCCCAGTTCCCTCAGGGTCGGCATGTCCGGCAAATGCTTAGAACGTTCAGCCGACGCAATGGCAAACCCCTTAAGATCGCCTTTTTCAAGATACTTGCGACCGGAAGCAACATTCAGTCCGCCCATATCAATGGCGCCGGAAAGAATAGCCGTCATCCGCTCACGAGTGCCGTCATAGGGAACAAACTTGAATTTCATACCGGTCTTGGATTCCAGGACCAGCCAATAGAACTGACTTGTAGAGCCAAAAGTAGCGCCGACTTTAACGGTACCGGGTGCGGCCAACGTTGCTTTTTTGAACTCGGCGAAGTTGTTCCAAGGAACATCCTTGCTGGCGCCGACAATATCAGGCGTCGAGGTCAACAGCGCAATGGTTTCGAAGTTGTTGTAGTGGAATGGAATGCGGCCATTGAGATAACTGGTAACGGCGCTTTGGTGAATGGCGAACAGGGTGCAGCCATCAGGCTTGGACTTGGCCGCTTCCTTGGCACCCTTATTGCCGCCCTGGCCGGGAATCATGACCAGTTTGATTTTCGAGTCAACATTCATTTGCTGAACCACTTTTTCGAAGATCGCGAAAATCACTTGGGTGCCGCCACCGGCTTTCCACGGCACGATCAGCTTAGCAGTGGAGCATTTGGGCGCCTGACCCGCTGCTTGGACGACGCTTGGGGTGTACGCAGCAATCGCGACAAGGACGCATACGTTCGCGGCCAGGCCGCGGAACAAAGATTTCTTCATTAGATCCTCCCTAAAAAATGGGTTTTATTTTCAAAGGAGAAGCAGAAAGATTTCCATGGAACAGATTTTTCAGAAAATCCAACCCCCCGCTCCCTTGTGCTTAGTCGAAAGATTACTCCAATCCTACAAAAGTGGCTAGTACACATCACAAAACAGGTATTATGGTGAAAGAATCAGCCTAAAGGATCATCATGAGAAACCTTGAATTGCCCGGCAGATCGCCGGTTCACGCCGCAGGTGGCATGGCAGCGACCTCCCATCCACTGGCGACGTCGGCAGCCGTTGACGTGCTAAGGTCCGGCGGCAACGCCATGGATGCCGCCGTAACGGCCTGTGCTGTGCAATGCGTCGTAGAGCCGCAATCAACGGGCATCGGCGGCGATTGTTTCGTCCTCTATGCACCAAAAGGCAGCGGCGATATTATCGCCTTCAACGGTTCCGGGCGGGCGCCGAGCCAGGCGACGCCGGAATGGTTCCAAGGCCAGGGCGTTAGTGAAATTACCCAACATTCCCCCCACGCCGTGACCGTACCCGGCGCCATTGATGCCTGGTGCCAATTGCTTGAAGATCACGGCACCCGTTCGATTGCAGACACACTTCAATACGCCATTCATTACGCCCGCGAGGGATACCCCCTGCATGATCGGATCGCGTCGGATTGGAAAAGCTGCGAGGCCATGCTGGCCAAGGACCCGACAGCGAAACGAATTTTTATGCCCGATGGCGGAGCCCCCAAACCCGGAACCCTGCACCGCCAACCCGAATTGGCGACGACTTTAGAAATAATCGCATCTGAAGGCCGCGATGGGTTTTACCATGGCGCTGTCGCCGAAGATATCGTCAGCCATCTTAAAAGCATCGGCGGCTGCCATACTATGGATGATTTCGCCACGGCCGCCGGGCAATATGTTGACCCGATCAAGACTTCCTACCGCGGCCATGAGGTTTATGAATGCCCGCCCAACGGCCAAGGCATCGCCGCCCTGATGATGCTGAATATTCTGGCCGAGATGGATCTAGATAAGCTAGACCCGTTATCCCCGGAACGCCTGCACCTGTTTATCGAGGCCGGTCGTTTAGCCTATGCGGATCGTAATGCTCTGATCAGTGATCCCGATCAGGTCAATGTTCCCGTGGAAAAGCTATTGTCTGCCGACTATGCCGCCGAGTTACGTGGCCGTATCGACCCTGCTAAGGCGACGGTCGACCCGGCCTCCACCGGATTGCCAGGTGGGGACACTGTCTACCTGACTGTTGTTGATAAAGATCGCAACGCTGTCAGCTTCATTAATTCCCTGTTCCAGTCCTTCGGCACCGGATTGGTAGCGCCTACAACCGGCGTTGTCCTGCAAAACCGAGGGCTCAGTTTCAACCTTGATCCAACTCATCCAAATTGCATCCAACCACTCAAGCGACCGATGCATACCATCATCCCCGCCATGTTGGTCAAGAATAGCCGCGCGGTGATGCCGTTTGGAGTAATGGGCGGCCAATACCAATCCTTTGGCCACGCCTATTTCCTGACCAACCTTTTCGAATACGGCCTCGATCTGCAAGAAGCCATGGACTTGCCCCGATTGTTCCCGACTGTGGGCGCCCCGGTGGACATCGAAAGTAGTATGCCCGCCGACACGGTCAAGGCATTACAAGATATGGGACACAAAACCAGCGTCCCGGCCAAGCCCATTGGTGGTGCCCAGGCGATCCAGATCAATTGGGACGAGGGCGTGCTGACCGGCGCATCGGAACCCCGCAAGGATGGCTGCGCCATCGGCTACTAGAGTCTTTTATTTAAACGCAAATTCGTCGTCGCGGATGATGCCATCTGCACGGAGTAGTGTTTAAAACAAGCCTTCGATCACCCCATGCTTAGCTGAGATGAGCGCAATGAGGCGGCAGTGCACCCTTAAGATTCGGATTGGTCGAAAAACTGTGCTGGGTCTTAGTCATGCAAGTGGGCAGACAGGAATCGCAATTTGCTTTTACCAAATACGACACCTTTGACGGTAACTATTTAGGGATTGGGTAACTTACTTTACCGATTCAATAATTTATCAATCAATTAGAGTCCGTCCAGGACCGCTATCTTTCCAATATCTTAAGTTGTCCTGCTGCAATCGATTTCGCAAAGAAACGGATTTAAGACTAGAACACTGTTGGCCTCAGTCTTTAATTGCATCATTACCCAAATTCCCTATTATCAATTTTGAATCTTGCTTTTTATATTGGCCATACGAGTCTTTGGATGAGGATGGGTTGAAAAATAATAAGCGAGGCGCCCTTTCTTTTCTTTGCTAACAAGCTTTTCCATAAACCCCGTTGCACCGGTAACTTGATCGTATCGCCGATTCAAGAGATCGAGTGCGTACATATCTGCCATCATCTCCTGGTGTTGAGAAAATTTCATCTGAACCCCGGCTAATGATCCACCGATCAGTTCAGTCAATAAACTGTCCGAGCCCAGAAGCAAAACGAAAAGTGAATAGAACACTAGACCGCGTCCAAGGCCCTTGAGGTGATCTCGGTTGGCAAAATGGCCAAGTTCATGGCCTAGCACAAAGGCAAGCTCCTCTTCAGATTCAATCTCATCCATTAGTCCGGAAAAAACAATGATATTGCCACCAGGCAGTGCCATCGCGTTGACCCGGTTATCGTCGACAAGGCGCGCTCTGTAGGGCCCCACTTCTCCAGGCATTACATCTAGTAGCCCCCCAAGTACTCTTTCCAGTTCTTCAGATTCTTTACTTTTTTTAACATCAAAGAAGTGATGTTCAAAAGGCCCGCTTAGAGCCTGTTCTATCTTATAGGGCAGTCGAGGGGCGATGAGGTCAACCAAAAAGCCAAGAGCTCCATAGCCAATAACCAGAAACGCCAGTACCCCTCCGATTAGGAGGAAAAATTCCTTCAGAGATGACGTTTGCGTAACATTGACATTGGTCTTAAGTTCTTTGGGCGAATATTTCAAGTCATTTGCGATACGATATGGCTGTTCCATAAGCCATCGCTTCGATACTGCCTATACTCTTGCGACTGTTAGCGCTTCTTCCAATGGTAGAGGTTTCTATTCGTGTGTTTAAAACAATATCGGCATTCGGCGACTTCTCCTTCATTCTAAGAATCGCTTCTCGTCTGGCTCGATCTATAAGTGACTCATATGCTGTCACCCTGCCGCCAAAAATGTTCCGTAAGCTAGCAAGAATTCGCTTAAAGTGATCAATGGATATGACTACACTTCCCTGTACCATTCTTGCGTCAATAATGTCGACACCGTCTTCAATTATGTTTTTTACCGATACGGTAGGGATATGTAGCAATTGTGCCTCACGAGATATTATTGATCGATAATGCTTTTTTTCCAAGATTGATCCAACAACGTACCCCAAACCAATAAGAACGATTACGATAATAAGTTGTCCCATAATTGCTCCCTACTCTACATTTACGGCTGTTCCGTAAACGTAAAGCTCAGATGCTCCTTGGGCTACGGATGACGTGGCAAAACGAATATTGACAACTGCGTTGGCGCCCAGTTGTTCAGCCTGATTTACCATACGGCGAATTGCCTCATCTCGAGAATCCTGGAGTAACTCGGTATATCCTTTCAACTCACCACCGACAATATTTTTTAGTGACGCCATGAAGTCTCTACCAATATGTTTTGCACGCACGGTGCTGCCAGAAATGACACCAAAATGCTCAACAATTTTTTTGCCAGGGACGGTTTCGATGTTTGTCAAAATCATATTAAGTCATCCTTTGCAATGTGTGGATTTCGAATGTTGGCAGAATAAACTCTCATTTGACCCTACGCAACGAGCAACTTTGCCCAGGGATACTCTCTAAGACTGATTGCCCCGATCTTTTGGCGTACCACCTTGGTCAAGGAGCAAGCCCTAACAGGGTGTGTGTCATATCGCTTTGGGGGTCCTTGAGCCCGTCGATCACATCGAAATGATGCTTGCCCGGATCAACCACCAGTTAGGTTTTCGCCCCTGTACAACCCCAGGTTTCAACCAACACGGCAGATTGGCGCAGAAATTCCAGGCGCTCAGCCCCGCCCACCCAGCACACTACCTGAGCCCGGCCAAAAGGACGGTGCAACATAGCGCTCTCCAGGGCCGCACTTTGCGGGGTCAGATGCAGTTGCTCGTTCATCGTTGTTAACTGAAGCGGGCGCAGATCGTGTAACCCCGAGATTGATACCAGGCCCTCGACCCGTTCCAACAGCGCGGACTGCAACGGGTTGTCATCGCAGACCATGCATGTCACCAGATGCCCGCCAACCGAATGTCCAGCCAGCCGGATTGGCCCTACAATCTGTTCGGCCGCTCGCGTGATCGCGTGCCCGATTTGCCGGGTGATATTCTCGATCTGGGCTTCGGGCGCGAGGGTATAAGAGGGCATCGCAACCGCCCATCCGTTGCCCAAAGCCCCTTCTGCCAGGTCCAACCACGAGGATTTATCGAAGTTCAACCAATACCCGCCATGGACAATCACGACGAGGCCGTGCGGTGCAGCACTTGGAAAAAACAGATCCAGCTTCTCGCGCGAGCGCTCACCGTAGAGCATATCCATCTTGGCCCGATCGGCTTCTTGCCGAAGTGCCGCAGCCCGCGCTACCCAGATCGACGGATAACTCATGCCGTTCTTTATATAGGCGCCATTGGCAAAGGCGTCGTCCCAGTCGATCCCAGATTTATCGTTCATCATCTTTCGCTAAGACTGGCGAAACGTCTCACCGGCACGGGAATAACTTATTTATCAGCCTTATCCGGAGCCGAGATCATTCGTTAAAATTTATCCTTATACGACTAAAGAGGCAAATAGCAGTCAATACAGCAAACACAACGGCTGCAATAACAAGGTTTGCGATTTGAGTGACTGTCATTATTCCAACTGTGATACACATAACAGCAAATCCCAAAATGCATCCGTTAAGAAGTGACTGCTGTGATTTTCCACCTTCTATACCTCTTGCGAAAAAGGTGATAGACGCTATTACGAAGAGTAGTGAAGCGACAAGACGTCGGATTGTAACTGCTACATCAAACGCCTCACCCTCAGCGTAAGGAAACTCACTTGCAGTGATGCCTGCAGGATCAATGTGCATCCTTAAGCTAATCAACCCTAGGACAGCAGCACAAAAAGTTAAAGTTAATTTGTAAGACATATTATTTCTCCAATTAGCTGGGAA
>CAUZNJ010000129.1:0-6059 GCA_963580965.1 Alphaproteobacteria bacterium
AACCGTCTAATTTTTCGAATTTTTCATCCCACCAGCCCCAACCTGCTGTACCCTTCAGTTCAATGTTGAGTCCGACCGCTTTCCAATGCTCCAGCGCGACTTGCAACGCGCGGTCCATGTTTGTGTAATAGCCGATTGTATATGCGATTTTGATCGGTTCTCCGTTATAGCCGGCTTTGGCGATAAGCGCCTTCGCGACCTCGGGGTCGTAGCGCCGGAGTTTAGTTTTGGCGGCCATGTCGCCAAAGTCAGCCCAGTTGTACCCCTCGGGCACTGTGGTGTTTCCATTCCAGAGGCGATCAATCAGCAGCTGACGCGGCAAGCTATGTACCATTGCATGACGGATCAGCTTGTTGCTTGTGGCCCTGGAATGAGAGCCGTAGGTAAAGTTCATCTGTTGGACGTTGAGGATGACGGCGGACTTGATGTGGAACCCGTCTTCCCTTTCGATAAGCTCTGTCTGGTCGGACGGGATATTCGTGACGATGTCGGTCTGCACGGTCAGCAAATTGGCGATACGGCTCGAGACTTCAGTTACCTCGCGGAAGATGATTTCCGAAAGGGGCACGGGGCCATCCCAGTAATCGTCATGTGCGACGAGGCGGATGTGTGAACCGTCGACCTTTTCCGCAAATTTATATGGCCCTGTCCCTATCGGTTTCTGGGCGAATCCTTCGGCCCCCACTTTGATGTAGTAATCCTTTGGCACCACATGGCCGACAGCCGTAGAGAGCCGCCAGAGCAGGATCGGATCCGGTCCATCAGTGACGATGCGCACGGTCTCATCATCTATCGCTTCAGCGAGCTTGATTGTAGGTATGAAACTATTCGGCTTCATTTTCGAACGCTCCGGTGATACCGTGAAGGCCACGTCTTCCGATGTCATTGTAGTGCCGTCATGGAACCTTACGCCCTTGCGAATTTTTAGCTGCCATTCGGTGTCCGACATCTGTTTCCAGGACGTCGCGAGACTAGGAAGCAGCTGGTTCTCCATGGACAAATCTTTGGATAGCCAGTTCCGGCCGATGATCCGGTCGTATAAGTTTTGCACGACTGGCTGGGCTGCGTTAGCTGTGTCAAGGCCGTCATGGGTTTTCCATACCACGGGGTACGCAACAGTGAGTGAGTGGCGGTCGTCGGCGGCCATCGCGGTCTCGGCGAGTACAACCGCAAATATTGCCACAACGACTGCGGCCAAAAGAGAGCGTGTCATAATTAACTCCTGAGCAATGCTCTATTTGGGAAGTGAACACTTTCTCTAGCGATAAGAGCGAGCGTAATACTAACCCGAGAGCTTGTTAAACTTATTTATAGATCATATATAACTGAATTTTACTATACTTATATATGATCTATAATATTAAAAAAGTGTATTATGATAATAAAATATATTAATGTCAAATATATTTTCAAATAAATTTCCTAGAAATGAAATAAATTCTAGATAAAACTGATTTTATTGAGTAATTATTTAAAAATAATTTAACGTATTTTTGAGTTTTTTGTATTTATTTTTGAAGATTAGGTGTTGTTTTTTATTTTTTGAAAATAGTTTGGGATTGCGTTCAAATATTCCCATATGAAAGACTGTTATTTTAACCCTTCTACAAGTTAACCTTGACAATATGTTTTAAATAATTATATGATTCATAAAAATAGTTGTTTAGGGGAAATTTTCTGTTTCCATCTTAGTGTACATTATTTGAAAATATATAATTAGCAGGAATAAACGAATTACATATTTTTCAACCTAAATATTTACATTTTTTATTAATTTCGGGAAAGGCAGCGATTTGGTTGGATACGTTACTCTTAAGATTATACGCGCCATAGCCACGCTGTGGTTGGTGGTGACTTTTGTCTTCGTCATTCTGCGCCTCTCGGGTGACCCAGCAATTGTACTGCTCCCTATGGACCTGCCAACTTCGATAGCCGACGTTTATCGTATGCGCTGGGGTACCGACCTGCCGCTCTGGGAGCAATACGTACGGTACATGAGCTCGCTATTGCAGGGTGACTTCGGGGTTAGCTTCTTTGACCACAGGCCGGCAATCGATCTGGTGATTGAGCGTTTACCAAAAACACTGCAACTCGGTCTGGTCGCCTATGGGGGCGCGACGGTGTTAGCGCTAACGCTTGGCGTGATCGCCGCGTTGTATCGCGACACGCTGATCGACAGGCTGGTGATGATCTTAGCCGTTTTCGGTTATTCGATGCCGAACTTCTTCTTAGGATTGTTGCTTATCATATTTTTTTCACTGCAGCTACGATGGTTGCCACCATCTGGATCAGGGACATTAGCGCATATGGTGATGCCGGCTGTGGCCCTCGGTCTTGCCGTCTCCGCCCAGATTGCACGCTTCACGCGCTCCTCAATTCTCGAGGTCCTGGGGCAGTCTTACATTCGCACCGCACGTGCGAAGGGCGCATCCTGGTGGCGGCGCATTCGTTGGCATGCCCTCCCGAACGCCGCGATCCCGCTAGTTACTGTGCTGGGTTTTAATTTTGGTTTGATGATCGCCGGTACAATCGTCATCGAAACCGTCTTTGCGTGGCCCGGAATGGGACACCTCTTCTACCAAGCGGTCGGCGTGAGCGATTTTGCCGTGGTCCAGACGGTCCTTCTGTTGATAGCAGCCAGCGTTATCCTAGTAAACCTGTTCGTCGACCTGCTGTACGCCGCCCTTGACCCGCGCGTGCGGCTGCGCGGCGGCGACGTCTGAGCCATGGAGCGAGCGCTATGACCATTGCCGCGCAGGACAAACCAACCGCTCTGCAGGAACAGTCGACGCCCCAAAGCGGCGCGATCATCGAGAATCCGCCGAGCCTCGTCCGCCGTCTCGGCCTCAACCGCCCCTGGATCGTGATTCTTGCAGCAGCCTACTTAGTGGTCGTCGTGCTCGTGGCGATATTCGCGCCTTTTCTACAGCCCTACGAGCACACGGCGCAGGACCTCTTCGAGATGCGCAATCCGCCAATCTTCATGGGCGGAGACTGGCGCTACATCCTTGGCTCCGACGATCTGGGACGTGACGTGTTGAGCCGCGTTATCTACGGCACGCGCATATCTGTCATGATCGCTCTCGTTGGAACGGTGATCGGCGCCGTGCTCGGTTCGGCACTCGGCATTATCGCGGCGCATTTCCGGGGCTGGGTGGACGAAATCGTCATGATGTTCGTGGATGCGCAGAGCGCGATGCCTTTTGTCATCTTTGCCTTGGCGGTCCTGGTTTTCTTCGGCGGCGAATTTTGGGTCTTGGTAATCGTCGTTGGCGTGGACGGATGGCAGTACTATGCCCGCCTTGCGCGCGGTATGGTGTTTTCGAGCGGCCGGGCGACTTACGTCGAGGCGGTGCGATCACTTGGAGTCCCGATGTGGAGGGTCTACCTCCGCCACGTGTTGCCCAACATTTTACCGGCGTTGATGGTTCAGTTCACCATCAACCTTCCTGGGACAATCATGCTCGAGACCACGCTGAGCTTTCTCGGCCTCGGCGTGCAGCCGCCCATGACCAGCCTGGGACAGATGCTGGGCCTCGGACGCAACTATCTTTTGCAGGCGCCGTGGATCGCGATTACGCCTGGCTTGATTATTTTCCTGATAACGCTGTCGATCTCCGTCCTCGGTGACTGGCTGCGCGACCATCTCGATCCGAGCCTGCGATGATCGGAAACGTCGACATGAAACAACATTCGGGTGCGTCAGCGTTACCCGTCGTCGAACCCGAAGCTGCACCTATACTGCTTTCGGTGTCAGCACTCCGTGTAGGCTTCGACTCCAAGGACGGCTCCCGTACGATCGTGGCGGTGGACGGTGTCGATCTCGAGGTGCGCCAGGGACGTACACTCGGGCTCGTCGGAGAAAGCGGGTCGGGCAAAACCGTCACCGGCCTCTCGATACTGCGGCTTCTGCCTGAGCGCGGTCGGTTAATAGGCGGCGCGGTGCAATTTTACGGCCGCGACCTCACGCGCCTGTCTCGCGCGGATATGGAGGCGCTGCGCGGTGGCGATATTGCGATGATCTTTCAAGACCCGATGAGCTCGCTCAATCCAGTCAAGCCGGTGGGCTGGCAGATCGCCGAAGTGCTGCACATCCATGAAGGGATCTCAATGGCGGCCGCGAGCACTGGGGCGATCGAGCTGTTGCGCCTCGTCGGCATCTCCGAAGCGCCGACTCGCGCGGGGAACTACCCGCACCAGCTCTCCGGCGGCATGTGTCAGCGCGTGATGATCGCCATGGCGCTCGCTTGCAAACCGAAGCTCTTGATCGCGGACGAGCCGACTACGGCGCTCGACGTGACCATCCAAGCGCAAATCCTCGACCTGATCCACCGTTTGTGCCGCGAGATGGGCGCGGCTGTGATACTCATCTCGCATGATCTCGGTGTCGTGGCGGAGACGGCAGACGACGTTGCGGTCATGTATGCCGGTCGCATCGTCGAGACCGCTCCGGTGACCAAACTTTTCGCGGCACCGCGCCACCCCTACACCCAGGGCCTGCTCCATGCCTTACCGGGCCTCGCTACGCGTGCCCGCCGACTGCCGATGATCAAGGGCGCAGTGCCTGAACTCCAGGACTATCCGCCAGGCTGCCGCTTCGCGCCCCGCTGTCCGCATGCGACCAAGATCTGTACCGCCGTCGTACCCCCGCTGACCGAGGATGCGAAAGGTGCGAAGGTAGCGTGCCATCACCCGCTGCTGAGCGATGGCCCATGAGCACGCCTCTCGTGGAAGTGTTGGGGTTGCACCGCAACTTTAGGGGCAGCCGAGCTCTGCCGTTCTTCTGGCGGCATCGCGAGATCTGCGCAGTGCAGGATGTCAGCTTCACGATTTTTGAAGGTGAGACGCTTGGTCTCGTCGGTGAGAGCGGATGCGGCAAATCCACGATCGGCAGGCTTGTGCTCGGGCTGCTGGCGCCGAGCGCTGGTGTTGTTCGCTATCGAGATACACCAGTGCCGTCGACGCCGGGGTGCGTGGAATGGAGCGCTCTCCGCCGCGAAATGCAGATGGTGTTCCAAGACCCATTTGGCGCGCTCAATCCTCGCCTTACCATCGGCTGGCAGATCCGTGAAGTCCTCGATACACATGGCATCGGAGCGCTGAAGGAGCGTGAACATCAGGTTAAGGCTCTTCTGAAGGCGGTCGGGCTGGAAAGCCATATGATGACCCGTTACCCGCACCAGATATCAGGTGGACAGCTTCAGCGTGTCGTCATCTCCCGTGCGCTTGCGGTATCGCCGAGTTTTCTGGTTTGCGACGAACCAGTGTCAGCGCTCGACGTGTCGATCCAGGCGCAGGTGATCAACTTGCTTCAGGATTTGCAGGAGGAGCGAAATCTCACCTATCTCTTCATTTCGCACGATCTCAGCATCGTCCGGCATATCTGCGATCGGATCGTCGTGATGTATCTCGGGCGTTTGGTGGAGAGCGGTCCTGTCGGCGCCGTTTTCGCCAAGCCGAAACACCCCTACACGCGTGCGTTGATCGCGGCCGCGCCTAGCCCCGTCCCGACCGCCGAACGCCGGACCTTTGTGATCGAGGGCGATCCGCCAAGCCCATTCAATCTACCTTCCGGCTGCGCCTTTCATACCCGGTGCCCACTAGCGACCCAAGAGTGCGTGACCACCCGGCCTGCTTTGCGCTCTGTCGGCGAGCCTGGCCGTTTGACTGCGTGCCACCACGCGGAAACGCTCTGACGCCAAATCGCCAGATGTTCACTCAGCCGAGTGACACCCAATGGGTTCTCCTGCACCATCCAGCTTAGTCTCTCCACTCCCAAGTGGCACCCAAGGAGCACACAAGGGGCGCCCAATTCTATTCCTTTCCCTTCCTCACTAAAATTGTTACAGGTTGCCAATCATGGCAATTCTTTAACCCTGTAACAAGGATTCAATATGGAAAATTCAGATATTATTTTGAACAAGCTCACAGCAATTGAGAGCTTGCTTGAAGGAACCCACCAGGTGAAACCCAGGACTCTAGTAGAAGCGGCAAAGTTTCTGGACTTGAGTCCATCCCACCTTTACAAGCTCACTAGTGAACGTAAAATTCCGCACTTC
>CAUZNJ010000130.1:0-5975 GCA_963580965.1 Alphaproteobacteria bacterium
CTATTGGGTTCCGGCCGTTCAGGGACAAAAAAGCCCCCTTAATCACGTTTCCCTATTTTACGATGACCGTACCCATATGAAGACGCGTATCGCTAGGCTTGAGCATCCGATGATCCATGTCCAAACACCGCCATCGCGTACGGTGCATCAGATCGGCCGGGCCATGATGGAAGAAACAGGGGATAAAGGCGGTGAATATATGGTTTCATCATCGGTCATTATGATCGAATATCGTTTGGATAATCAGCGGTTGTTCGGCGGTCAGCAATATCACCGTCTGCGCCGCGAAGGCACGGGATTTCGCATCGCACATAAGAGGGTGGATCTTGTGAATTGCGACGGGCCCTTTGGCCCAATGGCCGTCCCCATTTGATAGGCATACCGATGCAATCGGGGAAAACGATGATTAGAAGTACCGTTGTTGGTGGCGCTATGCTGCCTCACGCACCACAATTCTTCACCATGCCGGACACTGAAGACAAACAGGTAATCCAGGCCGTGCGTGATGTTGCTGCAAAAATAGGCGAACGCTTACATGCGTTGAGTCCAGATTTATGGATCATCTTTTCTAATGACCATGTTGAGCAATTTTTTCATCATGCCGCCCCGCCTTTTACAGTCCATGTGGGTGGCGAGGCGTCGGGCCAGTTTTCTGGGCACGACTTTCACTGGAAAGTTCCCGGAGAGATCGGCCTTGAACTCGTCGGTGAATTGTACAAACAGAATTTTGATCCAGCCTTTACCAGCACTGCAAAAATCGATTACGCCATAGGCATTCCCTTGACCCATCTCGGTATCACCGCGCCAGTATTACCGATCTATGTCAATGCCTACCTGCCACCACAACCGTCGATGGAACGCTGCTACGGATTCGGTCAAGCCGTCGCCCGTGCTGTAACGGCAATGGGGCTACGCACGGTTATTCTTGCTAGTGGCGGTATGTCCCATTTTCCGGGAACGGATCAATATAGCAATCCGGCCCTTGACTGGGATCTTGAAGTCCTCAAGAAATTGACGGAGGGCCAGCTGAAGAGTCTGATCGGATACAGCGCTGAAGAACTGGACCGGACCGGCAACATCGAGTTGCGTTGTTGGGCTGCGGCTGCTGGTGCGCTGGGTGAACATAGGCCTGACATCGTTTCCATGAACCCAAGCTGGCACCATAATTATGCCTCGCTTGGTTGGTATGACCTAAAGGATGCGGACACAAAACCACACTACCCATCAATCAAACCAGAATTGGTTAATCTCAGTACCGCCTTACATGCTATCGCCCATCATCCTGCCGAACGCGACGCTTGGTTCGCTAATCCGCAGGCTTTTGCTGACCGTTACCAACTATTGCCTGATCAGCGCGAGGCACTAATTTCCTTGGATGTGCCGCGCATTGTCTCAATGGGGGCCCATCCACTGGTACCGTTCTTGGCCAATATGCAAGTTGAGCGTCTTCGTCGGGCAGCTAAATGACGCTAGCATCGGATGTCGCACCTGAAATCCCGCTGAAATTACGACAATTGATGGCGGAACTCGGACCGCGCTGGCTGGAAAATACCGCTGTTCATGTGCGGCAGATGACCGAGGCTTTCAGCGGTGTTCACCGCGACGGCAATCGGGAAAAACAGATTGAACGCCGTGATATTGCCTATGGTGCGCATCCACGCCAGGTATTGGATGTCTATCTGCCTAAAACGGGCGGCACCGGCCGCACAGCTATGATTTTCGTACACGGCGGTGCCTTCACCGAGGGCCATCGCAACCGGACCGACGAAGTCTATGGCAATGTATTGCGCTACGTTGCGCGGCACGGCATCGTCGGCGTCAATATCGGCTATCGTCTAGCTGACGACGCGCAGTTTCCTGAAGCTACCCACGACATTGCCGCCGCCGTCGCTTGGACGCAAGAGCATGCTGGCGAGCTTGGTATCGATCCGGAGCGCATGTTTTTGATGGGTCACTCGGCTGGCGGTGCACACGTCGCCAGCTATGC
Organism: Alphaproteobacteria bacterium; assembly: GCA_963580965.1. GTDB lineage: Bacteria > Pseudomonadota > Alphaproteobacteria > Rhodospirillales > CAMCUA01 > CAMCUA01. The sequence continues at coordinate 1,988 of CAUZNJ010000130.1, forward strand.
TTACGACAAACGCTGGCAACCGGCGAGAGGTCATGGCCTTGCCGGGGTTATCATCGTCAGTGGCCGGGTACGCGCCGACAGCTTACCTGAAAATACTAACGCACGCCGGGTCGAAGCCTATTACGGTACTGATTCCAGCACCTATGACGATGCCTCTGGCGTGACCCACGTTGCTGCCGATAGTCCACCGACATTTGTTGCATGGTCTCAGTACGAGAACGCCCTGATTGATGTGTATTGCACCGAACTTGTTTGGCGCCTGGGTATAGCCAAGCGGCGTGCTCCGCCTACTTGTTATTGCCTGGGCCACAATCACACGTCGATCATTGCCCATATAGATACGGCGGAGGATGTATTGGGTATGGCTATCCGAAAATTTATCAGTGCAACACTATTAGGCACTTGATCGTTAGCAGCATAATGCTTTTAGCGCTGCTGTGATGAGTGAAATTTCCTATCCTTTATTTTCCACTATGACGCTTGCTCAGTTTCCTGATCTTGCACGATACTATCTTCATTGAGGTCTTCCGTTCGCTCCTGTTTTGCAGTGAGGCGTGCGGCTTTTTTTAGAGCTTTCTGACGGTCCCGTTCAGAGCGTTCGAAGCGATAATTTGGTTTTCTTGGCATGGATATCTCCTTTGGTCGCACCGGTGTAGTGGCACCCGTGTCAGTGGCGTGGAGGTCAGGTAGATGCTCGCTCGAATGACGGCCCGAAGGAGAACTTGAAACGACAGATTCGCGCTAGACACTGCTAAAAGCGTATTGCGACTGGGTTGCTTCTATTCTTACTTTGACTATACCATTTCTTGTTCTCTATTTTTTATATTATTTCGCCTTTGGTCGCACGCCTCTATCGATGCGGTCAGCCTTTACTTGGCGTCAAGGCGTCGAATCCTCCCAGCAGCATTTTTAATTTTTCTAGTTCATCTTGTTGGCGATGCTGGTGTAAATATTTATGACACCCGATTTCTGTCAACTAAACGCGTCCTGTCCTTAATAATCAATGCCCGACGGAACGTCGTTGAAGGCGCGACGAGTCCAACGATTAATATCGCTCTACAGGGGTTCGCTCCCTCCTTCATGAAAGAAAAGCTAAAGTTATTAGATGCCGACTCTTTTTTTCCTGGAAGAAAAAATTAAATATCGCTGGTTAAGAAAGCTCAAGCAGCGCAGCCTAAGAGCATAAGTCCAGGAGGTTTGAGATGAGCGATTTCGGTAATTCTGCAGCGGCGCGGGATATCGCTAACGTTATCCATCCCTATACAAACCTCGCCATGCATAGTGATGTCGGGCCGCTTATTATCACCCACGGCAAGGGCATTTATGTCTATGACGAGGATGGTAAGGGCTACATCGAGGGAATGGCTGGCCTGTGGTGTACCTCACTAGGCTTTGGTGAGGAGGAATTGATAGATGCCGCCGTCGAGCAAATGCGCAAGCTGCCGTACTATCATTCTTTTTCTGGGAAATCGACGAATCCACTAATTGATGTTTCAGAAAAATTACTGGCGATGGCGCCGGCGAATATGTCGCGGGTATTGCTGTCTAATTCAGGCTCTGAAGCCAATGATACATTGGTCAAATTGATCTGGTACTACAACAACGCCCATGATCGCCCTAAAAAGAAGAAAATCATCTCGCGTATCAAGGGTTATCACGGTGTAACCGTAGCTTCAGCGAGCTTGACGGGATTGCCAAACAATCATCTAGATTTCGACTTACCGATCGCAAATATTCTACATACGGACTGTCCGCACTATTATCGCTTTGCCGAGTTGGGTGAGACGGAAGAGGCATTTGCGACACGCATGGCAGATAGTTTGGAGGCCATGATTCTTGAAGAGGGGCCAGATACGGTAGCCGCATTCATTGCCGAGCCGGTCATGGGTGCCGGCGGAGTTATCGTGCCGCCAAAGACCTATTTTTCCAAAATTCAGATTGTATTAAGCAAGTACGATGTGTTGCTGCTGGCGGATGAGGTTATCTGTGGCTTTGGACGTACGGGTAACATGTGGGGCTCGGAGACCTTTGGGCTTAATCCTGATGCAATGACTGTTGCTAAGGCGCTTTCGTCTGCCTATCTACCGATCTCAGGCGTGATTATTTCAGAAGATATCTTTGCAGCTATGGTTAAAGAAAGTGAAAAAATAGGTGTATTTGGGCATGGGTTTACCTACTCCGGGCACCCGGTTTGCGCCGCTGTAGCCATGCGAACGTTGGAGCTGATGGAGGAACGCCAGGTCCTCGATCATGTGCGTTCCGTCTCAACACGTTTTCAACAACACCTTCGAGCATTTTCGGACCATCCCCTGGTTGGCGAGGTACGTGGGGTGGGGCTGCTTGGTGCCATTGAACTGGTTGCTGAGAAAGCAACAAAAAAGCCGTTCTCTTTGAGCGATGGCGTCGGAGCGCAGTGTGCCATTAGAGCCCAGAGCCATGGCCTTATCGTCCGCCCGTTAGGGGACAGCGTGGCTTTTTGTCCCCCGCTGATAATTAGCGATAGTGAAATCAACGAGATGTTCGAACGCTTTACAAAAGCACTGGATGAAACAGCAGTCTGGGTCAAAAAAGAACGATTGTGATGATAAGGAAAATTTATATCAAACATCACACGGTAGGTAGAGTTGCTGGAATGTTTGTTAGAGGAGAATCGCGACAAAATAGGCAGATTTTTATGATGAACTTACGATAGTCTCGTGGATATATTTGCTGATAGCGCAAGAATCTACGGCTATACTCTTTAAAGAAAATGATAAATGTGGAGCTTCGTGTGGGGCCGTATAATGTCTACTAAATAATATTGTTCGTTAACATTTAGTCATAGAAATAATTGGTAGCGGAGGAGGGACTCGAACCCCCGACACGCGGATTATGATTCCGCTGCTCTAACCAGCTGAGCTACTCCGCCCCATGAAGCAGTTTGACATACGGCGAGACGTACGTGGCGTCAAGCATCAGCCGGCATTAAGCTTAGCGGGATGGACTTTGGTTATAGGCCTTATTTGCGTAAGAAGTTTAAGAAAATAGAGCTGGCACTTTTAGGCCTTTACATCGTTTTCTTCCAGCGATGTCATGCTCTCGAATCCGTAGTGGCTTCTAATCTTTCTATTGGCCGTAAACGCATTATCTTTATTTTGCGGTAGCATGGCTTTTTTGTTCAAGTTTTTGATCCGTTTGCAGCAGGTCCAGATGCTGTTTCTGATCATAAGCGCCCGTTTCATCCGGATTAACCATTCGATTGCCGGTGAGGCTATGCTCTACGCACCTCGTGCAGTGCCTTCTCGAAGAAGCGCAGGCATTCTCTTGTGAAGGCCCACATGTTGGCCTCGCGCTCGACGCTGCAAGTCTCTATTGTGATTGCCCGTTCGATGGGGCCGGTAATGGCGAAACATGAATGGCCGGCGGCGTCGCCATAGCGGTTCCCTGTCGGCCCTGCCGCACCCGTTTCGGACAAACCCCAGGTAGATTTAAGCCGACTTCGCGCCGCTTCAGCGGCGATCAGGGCATAGGGCTCGCTTGATGAACGCATGCCGGGATGATCAGCGAGGTCAATGCCAAGAAAAACTCCTCGGGCTGAGTGGGTATAGGTCACGGTCCCGCCCATGAAGTAGGCCGAGGCACCAGGTACCGACAACAAGGCGGCGGCGACTAGCCCGCCGGTGGAGGATTCGGAGACAGCTACCGTCTCCTTACGCTCCTTGAGCATTGTGCCAACGGCGACGGCAAGCGGTGTGAGAACATTCATCAGATAATACTCCTGGTCGGCGGCTGTCGAGGCTGACTTATGGCCCCATGACATTAGCTAGTGGTATTATGCAGATTCTGCTATCCGCATCGATGGAAGAAGGGTGCATTTTCCGGACAAGTTAAAAAAAAGGCATCCCAAGGTTACAGTTTGGCGATGTCCTATTTTTGAATATCTTAGATTATCACTTAATATTCTAAAACTTGTAGTTGATTGGAATTTTAGCGTTGAAGAACTAGGCAA
>CAUZNJ010000131.1:0-5889 GCA_963580965.1 Alphaproteobacteria bacterium
GGGTGGAAGAGATTAAACGCGGCGTTTTTCAAGCAGGTGGCTTTCCCATTGAGATCCCGACAATGGTGCTTTCGGAGCCCATGCAAAAACCGACGACGATGCTTTACCGCAACTTGCTGGCTATGGAAGTTGAGGAACTCCTGCGCAGTTACCCCTGCGACGGTGTCGTTCTGATGGGCGGTTGCGACAAAACAACGCCTGCGATGATCATGGGTGCAACCACCATGAATATTCCTTCTTTATTCATGCCTGCCGGGCCAATGCTGAACGGTAATTGGCACGGTAAGGAAATTGGCAGTGGATCGGACTCATGGAAATACTGGGCAGAATTGCGCGCCGGCAATATCACCGAGCGGGAGTGGCAGGAAGTCGAGGAAGGAATTGCCCGATCGCACGGCCATTGCATGACTATGGGGACAGCTTCGACAATGACGTCGATTGCCGAAACCCTCGGCCTCTCCCTGCCTGGCAGTGCCTCGATACCAGCCTCAGATTCAATGCACGGACGCATGGCAGTAGCGTGTGGACGGCGCATCGTCGATATGGTGTGGGAGGACCTAACACCCAAGGATATCATTACTCTGAAGGCCGTGGAGAATGCCATTGCCGTAGCGGCGGCACTTGGTGGATCGACTAATTCCCTTGTCCATATCATCGCCATGGCTGGTCGAGCTGGTCACAAGATAACTTTGGAGAGATTTGACGAGATCGCTGCAGCAGTACCGACCCTGGCAAACTGCCGGCCGTCGGGAAAATACCTAATGGAGGACTTTTACTATGCTGGCGGACTTCCAGCACTGCAGGTTAGGCTTAAAGAAATACTTAATCTTGAAGAAATTAACGGCAATGGAAAAAACTTGGGCGAGAACATAGCGGGCGTTAAGGTCTACAACGATGATGTCATTCGCCCGCTCGATAACCCGGTCTATCCTGCTGGTGGACTCGCCGTATTGCGCGGCAACCTGTGCCCGGACGGCGCCGTCATCAAGCCGACCGCGGCTGACCCCAAGTTTCGCAAGCACACCGGCCCGGCCCTGGTCTTTAACGACTATAATGAACTGGCTGCCAAGATCGACGATCCCGATTTAGACGTGACGGAGAATACGGTTTTGGTGTTACGTAATTCGGGGCCACTGGGGGGGCCGGGTATGCCTGAATGGGGGATGCTGCCTATTCCGCAAAAATTACTGAAGCAGGGCATCCGTGACATGGTTCGTATTTCCGATGCGCGCATGAGTGGTACTAGCTATGGCACATGTATTCTACACGTCTCACCGGAATCCTTCATTGGTGGTGCGCTGGCACTGGTAAAGACCGGCGACATGATCGAACTCGACGTTGCTGCTCGCAAATTAAATCTGATAATTGATGATTCAGAACTGGCTGCCCGTAAGGCCGCCTGGACGCAGCCCAAGCCCCACTATCCGAGGGGATACGGCCAGATGTTTTCCAAACACGTTACTCAGGCCCACTTAGGTTGTGATTTCGATTTCCTTGAGGAAACTACAGAACCGGTTCCCGAGCCTGAAATCCACTGATAGCCAGGGTAACAAAGCCAAAAACATGCCACTATGATCGTACATACAGATTAAGACTTCATACTCACCATCGATTGAGCCAACAAGTTAGAAAAATACTAACAACAGGCCCTGCCCCGGAGGAAACACGTGACCGATAAGCCCCCTATCCTGTTCATCAATACTAGCTACCCTGCCGCCCTTCCCGACCTAGAGAAGGAATTTACCGTCTATAACTACCGCGATGCAAAGGATAAAGAGGTATTGGTGGCCGAGGCTGCAAAACATGATGTTCGTGCCATCTATACCAATGGCAGCGCATGGATCCCTGCGATGCTTAAAGATCTACCAAAGCTGGAGGTGGTGGCCTGCACCTCGACTGGCTATGACGAATTCGACATCGAAGACGTGAAGAAACACGGTGTACGCATCAGCTATTCGCCCGAACTAACAGCGGTAGACGTGGCTGATTTGGCCATGGCACTGATGCTGGGTGCAGCAAGACGCCTTACCTGGGCTGAACGGTATGTGCGTTCTGGCCAGTGGATCATCGACGTCAAGGCGCCATTAACAAGAAGGGTAAGCGGCAAAAAACTTGGCATCGTCGGCCTCGGCGCCATTGGTCGCGAATTTGCTGACCGAGCGGCCGGCTTCAAAATGGATATCAGCTATAATGGTCCACGAAAAAAGAACGATGTCTCCTATCGCTATTATTCCGACCTTGTTGAAATGGCGGGCGACGTCGATTTTCTTATCGTAGCTTGTGTAGGCGGCACAAAGACCGAAGGAGTCGTTAATGCTGACGTGCTCAAGGCGCTCGGACCCGACGGTATTGTCGTTAATGTTGCGCGGGGCACCTGTATCAATGGCCCGGCCCTTCTTTCCGCCCTTAGAAATGGCACCATAGGCGGCGCCGGCCTTGATTGTCACCCCATGGAACCCGTTGACCCAAAGATTTACGAAGGACTCGAGAATGTTGCCCTAACACCTCATTTTGGCAGTGGTACGCCGGACACTCGCATCGAAATGAGTAATCTTGCTATAGAAAACCTTCGGGCATTTTTTGACGGAAAACCGTTGTTGTCACCGATCCCAGAAATCCCTAATTGAGTTTAAAACGGACTGATCGGGAGGAGTTAAAAATGCCTAAATTCACCGCCAACTTAAACTTCTTATTTTCAGAGTTGGATTTTATGGAACGTATACCTGCTGCAGCCAAGGCAGGGTTTAAGGCGGTTGAGTTTCCACCACCTTACAAGGGGGGTGATGAACAGAAAAAAATCGTAGATTTAATCGGTGAGAATGGGTTGCAAGTAGTGCTGATCAACGGTCCTGCGAAAGTTGGCAATGTTGGTGGACGCGGTATTGCCTGCCTTCCAGGAGAAAGGGAGGCCTTTCAGGAATCCGTAGGGATTGCGCTAGATTACGCGCGCGCACTCAACACCAAGCGGGTACATGTCCAATCAGGTACAATGCCGACTAACGGTGACTTTGATAGATGCTTAACTAGCTATATTGAGAATGTACGCTGGGCCGCCGACAAAATGGGCGAACATGATATCGCCGTTTGCCTGGAACCGATCAATAATAAGGACAACCCTGGTTACTTCATGCACGACCCACATCTTGCATGGCGCATAGTGCAGGAAGAATCCCATCCACACCTAAAACTGCAGTTTGACTTTTATCACTGGCAGATGATGTGTGGAAATCTGGCCAGTGATTTCAAGGCGGCGATGCCTTTGGTCGGCCATATTCAGATCGCCGACTGTCCGGGGCGTAACGAGCCAGGTACTGGAGAGATAAATTACACGTTTCTCTTCGATTGGATCGATGCTTGCGGCTGGGACGGATGGGTTGGATCTGAATACAAACCGAGTTCAGGAAAAACAGACGAAAGCTTGGGTTGGCTCAAGCCTTACCTATAATTTTGATAATATGGGCCAAGCCGAAACTCGGATCGTCACAGTTTAATAAGTTAAAGTTAGCCGTAGGCCCCATGCGGTCAGCTAAATTAATAATCAAAAGCTATTAAGTTCCTTTAAGTGCCTTTTGAATAATAATTGAAATAAATTAATTGGGAGCAGTCTCGGTTAAAATTGTTAAGAAAATTGTGGCGTTGGCGAAGGCCCTACCTTGCATTGGCTGGTGCTGCAGGGTCCCAGAGATCAGTGCGCCAGTACCATCCGATCCATACCATTCCAACGATGCCGATGAAGAAATACGGTGTCATGGCAAAGGCAAAACCAAACCACTCTATAAGGGGTCCGCTGGATAGCAAACTTAGTGGAAGTGCATAAACCACGAGCATGCGCAGGCCCATGACTCGGCCCCGGAAAGAGGCATCGGTAAGACGGGCCAATACGGAGATGATCGGGACAGAGCAATAGCTTTGCGTATAACCTGCCGCAAATATCAGTACCATACCAAAATAAGGATCCGTATTGTAGGCAAAGGCCAGAAGGATGAGATGCCACACTACGCCGGAAATAATCATCACCCTGCCCGGGCTCATGGCACCGAGACCACGACTGAGCACCATTGAGCCGATCAAGGCACCTCCACCCATGCAAGCCATCAAGTAGCCAAGTCCTATGCGGTCGATATGATAAATATCCCGCGCTACATAAGGCATCAGGCCATTCATCATTGGCCAGGCAGTGGCATTGGCTAGAAAGGCTACAGCAATGGCCGCTAGAACAGGCTTATTATTCCACACATAGATCATCGAATCGACGATATCGCGCCAAGGGGAAGCCCGCCGGGTAGGTTTCTCCGCCGTATGATGGCTCGGACTTGCGGGGGGCAGGCTTGAAGCTGACGTAACGACGACGGAAGATCCTATAGCAATTGTGAATACCAAACTGACTGCATAGCAGACGGAGACAAATGCATACGACGTACCAATGCCAAAAACAGCAGCGACAGCGGCGCCAGTTAGGGCGCCGACAATCTTTGATGAATCCATTGTGGTGCGCGCTAGACTCATGCCGCTGATCATCATTCTTCCCGGCAAGTTGTGGGCAATCAGGGCGTGACGCATGGCGTTATCGGACGGGCGCACCAGCCCCATTAATCCCGCCAGGATGAAGACCTTAACTGGGTCCAGCGAGCCCGTTAAAGCAAAGGTCATCATGGCTATGGCGCGGAGCGTGTAAAAGCTACGCATAATGCACAGCACGTTGCGGGCACCGAAGCGGTCTCCCATGACGCCAAACAGGGGGGAAAGTAGGGTGCCGATGAACTGTAGTGCGCCATAGGCGGCAAGAAGGAGTACAGAGCCGGTCTCGACCAGGATGTACCAGCTAAGGATGATATTCTCCATCTCAAACGCCCATGCGGTCGTCAGGTCAGCCGGCCATTGGAATCGGAAAGAACGCACGGAAAATGGCGCCAAGGCACGAATGCGAATAACTGGCGCATCGGTAAAAGAGGTTAAACCGGAAAGCGGTGAGTCCTCGGTCATGTACACGCGCCGGCAACGATGGGAAAGAATGGCCGGGCTATCAAAATAAAAGCGTCCCTACTCTTGCTTGAGTTCGGCGATTCGAATTAGACCCTTATCATGGAGCAGCACAACGGGTGGTCATAGTCCAGATTCAAGTATGAAGCAGGATGCGTTCCAAAAATCAAATGCCAACTATTCAAATGACTTTGGGTTTTTCAAAATAATTTAGATCAACTCGCTAATGGTTGGGTGAATGTGAACGGCACGTCGGCACATATGACGTTTATTAGCGAATTTATAATTCCTTGGATAGCAACGCTGAAAAATGTGACCGTTCTCTCAATATTTAGGACCTTCATAAACCCTGGAACATTCAGCGTTCGCAGGGGGTAACTATCCAGGACCTAATACCCTTGCTGTCCTATGACCAAACTTTGGCTTAGGTCATGCCAATGAACAAGTTTTGTGTGGCGATCTGTATCCTTATAGTTAGAGGTAGGAGTACAGCCAGTGAATATTGGGCTATCCCCAAGGATGAAACATATTTTGGTTCACGTGTGCATTGGCTTTCTTGGTATCTCCGTAGTGTCGGCAGCGCTGCTTTTTACCCTCCTTGGAAAATGGCCACTCCAGGCTCTATTGCCGATAAGCGATATAGAATATATCGACTTCAAAACGCAGCGGTTTTCAGACAAGCCAAACCAGTTTCTAGTGTGTCCGCTAGGAATCTGCCATGGTGAAGCGAAGGGCGTAAGTCCGGAATTTTATCTCTCGGTTGAGACGTTGGCCGCACGTTGGCGGGCTATGGTTTCGACCGAACAGCGTGTTGAAATTTTGGACGATCAGGGGCTAAAAATAACGTATGTTCAGCGATCGGCACGTTTTCGATTTCCTGACATAATTACAGTCCAGTTTTTCCCTCTG
>CAUZNJ010000132.1:0-5855 GCA_963580965.1 Alphaproteobacteria bacterium
ACGCTACCGGAAAGATCACGTAGTCGAATGGTGCGGATGGAAATAGCCTCAACGACACCGGCATGCCCGCTCACTTGGACAACATCCCCCACCGAAATGGCATCCTCGAAAAGGATGAAGGCTCCGGTGATAACGTCCTGGACAAGCTTCTGGGAGCCAAACCCGATGGCAAGGCCTACGACTCCAGCCCCAGCGAGAAGTGGCGCTATGTTGATGCCGAGTTCTGATAATACGATTAGCGTTACCATGACGCACAAGACAAGTAACATGAAGTTTCGGATTAGTGGCAAAAGGGTTCGGGCGCGTGCCCCGCGGGCGATGATATTACCATCCTCATCGCGGCGATTGAGATAGGATTCCACGGCTTGGCTGACAGCCTCCCATGCAAACAGGGCGACGGTCAGAACAATGCCGATGCTAAATATAGAGCCAAATAATTTCTGGCCAGGGGGAGATGCCAGCCAAGCGAACACATCGATTCCCCAAGCTTGGCCTATGGAAAGACTACTGAGCACAATGATTACTGCGCGTGTTGCTATATGAATGAGCGGTGCATATCTATTGGCGCGTGCCTCCAGCGTCGGAAATCGTATTTTTATATCGGCGCCGAGCGAAAACCCTCTTTTAAGCGCCTCTCGGATACCCGCTTGGATCAACGTGGCTACGATGATAATACCCACCGTCGTTGCACTGGCCTGCAACAATAATAAAACCCCACCGAAAATGGTAAGCGCCCAGACGGCGTAGGCACCGACAATGTAAAAAATGGCTACCATGTGCCAAATATCGGCGAGCCGCGAACGCACCCCACTACTATTGCTGCGAATCCAATCCCCGACGTCGCGTCGGTTTTGCAGCACCAGCACAATGGACATGGCCGCGATCAGCAATCCTAGTAATTGGCGGAGACCAAGCGCACCAGTTGCAGGAACTCCGACGCCTGCCAGGATTTGGATTAATGCACCACCAAATATCGCCGTTAAGGCCAACCGGCGGCACCAGATATACAAGTAGTTCGCCGATTCATCAGCAAGCAATACGACGCGCAGAGACGGTTTATCGGGGGCAAAAACCGTGCGTGCGCAAAGCAAGGCAATTGCCCACAGAACATATGACTGCGCCACAATTAGGCCGGTTCGTCGGGCCCTGTCGCCGTCACCCGTCAGTAAGAGTGCTACGTAAGAAGCCCCAGCGAAGGCGATAATGGGGAGGGCTTGCAGTACCAATGACATAAGCGCAAAGGCTACGCGCCGCAGCACATTACTAGCGTCCCCTATTACTAGGTTGCGGAGGGGCCGGGCCAGGGCAGCGGAACAAAGAGAATGCGCGGCCAGGCCTGCGGCCAGCACAGATAACACGGTGATGGTGATGCCTAGCCAAAGACGCCGCAGATCTGGGTCGCTAGCTTGTTTGGCGGCCCATGCTGCCAATTTTGGTACATCACCGAGCGCGTCCGCGGCAGCCAAAAACTGATTGACCAGGATCTTTAGGCGTTTCTCGAGGGCGGTGATCAGTGTGCCGCTAAGGTCAGAGTCTACTACGGGCTGCCCTTCGACTTTCTGTGCGGCAGAAAGAAGGACGCGCAATTTGTCTAAAAATACCTGGCGGCTGGCTGATTCCTCAAGCGTCCCAATGAGGGTTTCAAGTTGCCCCGGATCCAACGTTGTGGTGCTAGCAGAGGGAGATGCTTCGGCCGGCACAACAGACTGCGCTAGTGCCGGAGAGAGCCAAGCGAAAAGAACAAATACGAATACAGGCGCCCATAGCAACCGACGTCGGAACTTGGACAAACTTTGATAGTAGATCATGGCTGGAGAGATTAACGATACCAGGGATAGATGTCACTTGGCCACAGCCTAATAAGGAATGAAGTCCACAACCGCAACCACAGGAGTTGCAAATCTTATAGGAACCTTACTGCCTGATTTTTAATTTGGTATTAAGGTGGGATTTGGCGGGGTATTTGGCATTGTGCCCAACGGTTAAAAAAATTGTTAATGCCGGCTAACTTTTTGGCGCCGATAAAAATTAATCGCGATAAGCTATCTAAGGGCTTGAAGGGGGAATTTCCTCCTTGCGGGTTATTGGAATATGGCCCGCGTGGTACCTCACCATTCAGCCGGGAAGGCTGTGCCGCCGCAAGTTGGTCAGAATTGGTAGCCGTACCGCAGGCCTAGCGATTCCAAACCTTCATTCTCACCACAAAGCTTGGCGTTGGAGATGTGGTCGAGGTGAGCCATTAAGGCATGGTTCCTGGAAAACCGCCATCCGAGATCGAGTCCTTCGCGGAATAGGACACGGCAGCCGAGGTCCTTCTTGTCTGGCACGTTGGGGTTCTTTCCGCCGTTGTGCACGGCGCCACCCCAGAAAAAGCTGAGGAAAGCATGCTCCAGGAAATCCCATTCCCAGGTTAGACCCAGGTACCCCTGGCTGGTATCCCCCGACGAATTAAATGAGCCTCCGGCCGTCGGTCGCGGCAACCAGATAATGTCCATGAAATCAGGCGACGTGAACAATACCTCGGCGTTGATGTCTATGCCTTTCTCCTTGCGGTGGCTGAAGGGCCCAAAATCATGGGCCAGCAAGCCACCGCGTATCTCTGAGAAGATGCTCCGGTCAGAGCGATCCTTAGCCGGCATCGCCGATCCTGTTGGCTTGGGTGGGGTCATCCGACGTGGCGAGGTCTCTTGGGTCTGGCCCTGGGATTTTGGCTTCATGGGGCGCTGTAGGGACGGAGACAAAGTTAGTGATTCTGATGTGACCCCCGCAGGCGTCGTGGGCGAGGTATAGGGTCGGGAGAATGGATGGGCCTCGCGCAACATGCGATCCATATTATAAAGCGCGCCGATTGTGCCCGCGGCAACAGACGACGAGAGCAGGTAGGACCAAAGAAACAGCTGAGCGACAACCCAAAACGGTCGTGTAGCCATTGCTTTCAAGACTTCCTCTCCCCTTTGACCAAATGCACCAAAACGGTTGTGAGAATCGACGTTTAATATTTAGCCTTTTACTGTTGTCATTGCGCACCTGTCTAGTCAGGTGATCTGTCGCATGCACCTTGGGTGAGATCCACGTTTAACCTTAGGCGCCGCATGCAGGTAATAGCCGGCTTCAAATATAGGAATTGAGAATCTCTATTGGCTAATCCAGCACTAAACGGTCTGATAGCTATTTTGGAAATAGGAGAATGATCTTTAATCAAGGTGTCCTCAGAAATGCTGCATTTGTTTTAACAGAAGGCAATGTAGAACTGCTAAGAATGGGTCGTACTGAGCTACGAGGGCACGCCGCCTCTGTGGTTAATGACCCAGAACTCAGCGCACTGCTTTTTGTGATGCAGTGCAATGGTGCCAACCTGCTGGCTGCAACTGAGGCCTTTCAGTAAGCTTTCAATCTTTGCACGTAGCTTTATGCACGGTGGCTGGTATCCATTACCGCACGCAACCTGTTTCATGTTGACCGGTTACTCAAAGCCATCACGTCGGGGGGAATTCCCAAATTGTGGTGGAAAGAGGAAGGGGAGGGCACCGCCGCGCCTATGGTCTGAGCGAACACTCAATATTACTCGGCGGCGTCCTGATACGCTTCCAGCGGGGGGCAGGAACAAACTAGGTGACGGTCTCCGTAGACGCCGTCGACGCGACCGACAGGTGGCCAGTATTTCCCGTTCCGCAACGAAGGGACAGGGAATGCAGCTAAGCTACGCGGATAGGGGTGTGACCAGTCGTCGTCGGTGACCGACGAAATTGTGTGTGGGGCATTCACGAGCGGGTTATCATCTGCCGGCCAGTCGCCCTGAGCGATCTTTTGGGCTTCGCCATGGATGGCGATCAAGGCGTCGCAGAAACGATCTAGCTCTAATTTGTTCTCTGATTCTGTCGGTTCGATCATCAACGTCCCGGCTACCGGCCATGACATGGTTGGTGCATGAAATCCATAATCGATGAGCCGCTTGGCAATGTCATCGACAGAGATCCCTGCTTCGTCTTTCAGCGACCGGGTATCGATGATGCATTCATGTGCGACCAGGTCATTGCGACCGGTGAAAAGAACTTTGAAGTGTCCAGACAACCGCCGCGCCACATAGTTGGCATTAAGGATTGCGACTTGGGTAGCGCGCTTGAGTCCAACTCCCCCCATTAAGGTTATATAAGCCCAAGAAATCGGGAGAATACTGGCTGATCCCCATGGGGCTGCGGCCACCGGTCCAACGCCGGAAGCCGGTCCGGCGCCCGGCGCCAAAGGGTGGTTGGGCAGAAATGGAGCTAGGTGGGCCGCTACACCGATAGGACCAATGCCTGGACCGCCGCCGCCGTGAGGGATGCAGAATGTCTTGTGAAGGTTGAGATGGGCGACATCCGCTCCGAACTCGCCGGGCCGGGATATGCCCACCATGGCATTGAAGTTCGCGCCATCCAAATACACTTGGCCGCCATGTTCGTGAATAATACGGCACATGTCATGGATGCCAGCTTCAAATACGCCATGTGTCGATGGATAGGTCACCATCAAGGCGCCGAGGTTGGACGCGTGGTCATTAGCTTTCGCCTCTAGATCGATGAGGTCGATATTGCCATTATCGTCGCAGGCGACAACAACGACGAGGAAGTTAGCCATCACAGCGCTTGCCGGATTGGTTCCATGGGCCGACGCGGGTATTAGGCAAATGTTGCGGTTAGCTTCCCCTCGGCTAGCATGGTAGGCACGGATGGCAAGCAAGCCGGCGTACTCGCCTTGAGACCCGGCGTTAGGTTGCAACGACATGGCGGCAAAGCCCGTAAGCCGCGCGAGTTTGTCCGATAGATCAACAAATAGCGCTCTATAGCCTTCTGCCTGATTGCCTGGAACGAACGGGTGCATGCGACTGAATCCCGGCCACGTGACGGGAATCATCTCTGCTGTTGCGTTGAGCTTCATAGTGCACGAACCAAGTGGAATCATTGCACGATCGAGGGCCAGGTCTTTTTGGGCCAATTGAGTTAGGTGGCGCAGCATTGCCGTTTCCGAGCGATGGGCGTGAAAGACCTCATGCTCAAGAATCGGCTCAGTGCGGATCAACTTCTTAGGGATGCCGCTAGGCGCGGCGTCTAGGGTCTCGGGATCAAAATCCATATCCTCGCGACTGGATAAAATGTGCCACAGGGCTGCCACATCTTCCCGGGTTGTGGTCTCATCCAGACTGATGCCAACCCGACCGTCATCGCGGCGGCGCAGATTGATGCCTGCGGCGATGGCGCGAGTATGTACGGCCTCGGCGTCCTGGACGGCAACGGTCAGGGTATCGAAAAAGGTTTCATTATCTGGTGCCAATCCGAGTCGCTGCAAACCCTCGGCAAGAATAGCAGTTAGCTTCTGGACGCGCTCGGCAATGCGCTTCAACCCGTCTGGCCCGTGATAGACAGCGTAAAAGGCGGCAATGTTGGCGAGCAGAACCTGGGCCGTGCAGATATTGCTAGTCGCCTTCTCGCGGCGGATGTGCTGCTCGCGGGTCTGGAGGGCCATGCGTAAGGCTGGGCGCCCATGGGAATCAATGGACACACCAATTAAGCGGCCTGGGATAGAGCGCTTGAATTTCTCGCGGGTGGCAAAGAAAGCAGCATGAGGACCGCCGTATCCCATGGGGACACCGAACCGCTGGGCGCTGCCGACCACCATATCGGCCCCCCAGTCGCCGGGCGGTGTCAGCAGTACCAGGGCTAGCGGATCAGTGGCGACGGCGAGCAGGGCACCGGCATCATGTAACCGAGCCGCGAGGATGCTATAATCAGTAATATCGCCATTGGTACTTGGATACTGGACGATGGCGCCAAACACATCGGGTCCATCCATATCGGCAAATGGATCACCAACCAGAA
>CAUZNJ010000133.1:0-5850 GCA_963580965.1 Alphaproteobacteria bacterium
TTTGACAACGTTGCCGATACGGTAACGGTGGTGACGCCCATATGGCCAGATGATACGACTAATTCAGAAACACAATACGCCGAGGCGACGGAACGTCTAGAAGTCGTAGTTGCGGACTTCGAACGATCCCTGCCGCACGGTCACGAAGCGACGGACACCCCCGCGCAGGCCCCGCAACTACAATCCAACATGACCAACGCCGAGTTCCACGAGATGGTCCGCAAAGGGAAGGAATACATCCTCGCCGGGGACGTCTTTCAGGTCGTGTTGTCACAGCGCTACTCCCTGCCCTTTCACCTACCCCACTTCGCGCATTATCGGGCACTTAGGCGCCTGAATCCCTCCCCCTTCCTATTCTTTCTTGACTTCGGTGCATTTTCCATCGTCGGGTCGAGCCCTGAAATCCTGGTGCGCGTGCGAGATGGTACCGTGACAATCCGTCCCATCGCCGGCACCCGGCCGCGCGGCAAAACACCTGAGGAAGACAAGGTCCATGCTAAAGAGTTACTGTCTGACCCTAAGGAAAGGGCCGAGCACCTGATGCTTCTCGACCTGGGGCGAAATGACGTCGGCCACGTCGCAGAGACCGGCTCGGTAACCGTAACCGAGCAATATACGATCGAAAACTACTCACACGTCATGCACATCGTTTCCAATGTCGAAGGCAAACTCGATGCACGGCATGACGCCATGGATGCGCTGTTCGCCGGATTTCCCGCCGGCACGGTATCGGGCGCACCCAAAGTGCGGGCCATGGAAATTATCGATGAACTGGAAACCGAGCGCCGTGGCGTTTATGGCGGTTGTATCGGATACTTCGGCTCCAACGGCGAGATGGATACCTGCATCGCACTGCGCACTGCCATCATCAAGGACGACATCATGTACGTTCAAGCGGGTGGCGGCATCGTCGCCGATAGCGACCCAGAGGCGGAATTCGAGGAAAGCCGCAATAAGGCTATGGCGCTGATCCGAGCCGCTGGTGAGGCGGTCCGCTATGCCTCACGTGCCAATAAAGAATAGGCGCGCAAATTGAAGGCGCGGCAGATCGAAATAGCCCTTCACATCGAGTAGTACGAAAAATGCGACGGCCAGTTCCGGGCCACCCTGGAAACGCTGATTTCCGTGGCTTCGCGAACAGTAGACATGTTTACCCGTTTGAAAACCGAGAAAAAGCGCCAGTTGGTCGAGAAGGAGCTGGCACTCTGCCGGCTCATTGGTCACCAGATCCACCTGAATGACGACGACAGCCTCCGGCAGGCCACCGCCGATCACCGAAGTATCGCCGAGAGCCTGAAAGCCCCGTCCAACCAGGAGCCGGGCAAGCCCAAGCTACTCCCATCCGCTGGACAGATTTGACGATAATTTAGGCTACGTTCGGCGCCTGTTGGCCGGGTTTCCCATCAAGGGTGTTGCCAGAGAAAAATAGCTTGAGTTTGTTACATGGATTGTTACTTGGACAGAAAAATCCAACGATATGCGTCGCTCATAAAACCCATAAGTCATTGGAAAAAAATGGGGCGAGAGACGGGATTTGAACCCGCGACCCCCTGGACCACAACCAGGTGCTCTAACCAACTGAGCTACTCCCGCCACCGGGTACTTGCGGTCGCACGCGGGCGACTATCAACAAGGAACCGTGTAAGTAATCTCGACACCCGCCGTCGTCAAGCATACCAGGGGATACAATCCCACTTCGGCTTCGCCTAGCACCCGGCTCAACCTTGCAACGTAGGCGTCCAATATCTCGGGATCGCTACTTGGCCTGGTGAACCTAGGAGCTACCGCTCATCAGCGTTAGAAGTCGGTTGTCTAACCATTAAACATGACAATGTAATTAGTAAGAGGCGGCGGCGCTTTGAGGTCGCCGCTTTATTATTAGGCTGAGCGGGGTGCAACTACTGGAGATTCACATTGCAAAATATCGCACCAACCGCTCGGTTGCCTCAATAAGGGCTTCGTCGCGCTTGCAGAATGCAAAGCGGGCAAAATGACTGACATCGGCACCCTGATACAGCGCGCTAACCGGCAGGGCCGTGACCCCAGCCTTCGTAGTGATCTCGCGGCAGAAATCCACATCGTCGCCGTTAAAGCCGACGGAGCGAATATCAACCGTTAGAAAATAGGTGCCGCTGCTCGATAGGACATCAAATCCCGCCAGCGCAAGTCCCCTTGCAAGAAGGTCTCGCTTGTCCTGCAAATCGCCAGATAGGCCCGCATAATAGGCGTCGCCCTTACCAAGGCCATAGGCGACGGCGCGCTGCAGATTGGGTGGCGTCGTGAAGGTGATGAACTGATGAGCCTTAGCTATTGGCGCGATGATTTCCGCAGCGCCAACGACAAACCCCACTTTCCAGCCGGTCATCGAGAATATCTTGCCTGCCGAGCCGATGCGCACACAGCGTTCACGCATGCCGGGCAAACTGGCCAGGGGCACATGAGCGCGACCGTCGAAGA
Source organism: Alphaproteobacteria bacterium (assembly GCA_963580965.1). Taxonomy (GTDB): domain Bacteria; phylum Pseudomonadota; class Alphaproteobacteria; order Rhodospirillales; family CAMCUA01; genus CAMCUA01. The sequence continues at coordinate 2,458 of CAUZNJ010000133.1, forward strand.
CGATATGCTCAAAGACCTCGTCGCACATCACATAGGCATCGTAGCGTTTCGCCAAGTCGGCGATGAATTCTAGCTCATAGGCATCGAACACCTTGCCCGACGGATTATGCGGTGTGTTGATAAGGATGAGCTTGGTTTGCGGTCCACATGCTGCTTCCAGGGCATCCCGCGGTAGTTGCCAATCCGGAGGCTCGATACGTACCATTTTTGGAATCCCGCCCGCGCGGCGCACCAACGGCAGGTACATCTCGTATAAGGGCTCGATCAACACAACTTCGTCACCGGGGTCGATAAGACCGAAGATACAATCAGCCAATGCCTCACCCCCGCCGGAGGTGATAAGGACATCACGCTGCCACTCCCATTCGAGACCGTAGAAGCGACGGTCATGGTCTGCGACCGCCTGTCGTAACTCGGGCAACCCCATCATCGGTGGGTACTGATTGGGTCCCGCGATGACGGCCTCAGCCGCCACCCGTCGGATATCCTCCGGTCCCTCGGTGTCTGGAAATCCCTGACCAAGGTTGATAGTTCCGTGATCCTTGGCTAGTTGCGACATGACCTCAAAAATTGAAGTCCCATAGCCGGAAAAGATGGCATTGGTAGGCTTCATGTCAGCAAAAACCCCTAAACTAAACAATGAAAGGTTCGGCCATGCGGCAAATATCCTCGCTCACAGACGCGAGCTTCTGTAGCATAGCGAGCCGTGGAAAAATATTAATACCAAGCTAAACGAGGAGACGGCCATCATGCTCGACCAACCTATTTCTTATCCCCTGGCCCATGGTATGGCACAGCTGGGCACGGAAAGCGCTTTCGACGTCCTGGCCAAGGCCGCCCGCCTACAAGCCGCGGGCAAGAATATTATTAACCTCGGTATCGGCCAGCCGGATTTTAAAACCCCGGAGAACATCGTCGAGGCGGCGATCAAGGCCATGCGCGATGGCCATCATGGCTATACGCCAGGCAACGGCATATTGGCGCTACGCGAGGCGGTCTCCGCCGACAATCTTAAATGGCGCAATGTTAAGATCGACCCAGATCACGTTCTGATTGTGCCCGGCGGAAAGGTCACCATGTTCTTCGCCATCCTCATGTTTGGCGAACCAGGGGCGGAGATCCTATATCCTAATCCAGGTTTCCCTATATATGAGTCAGTTATCAACTTCACCGGCGCTAAGGCGGTCCCGATTCCGCTATACGAAGAATCCGGTTTCTCCTTCTCGGCCGAAGAAGTTCTGAGCAAGATCACTCCGGCAACCCGGCTGCTCATCCTTAATAGTCCCGCCAACCCGACCGGCGGCGTCGTCCCCAAAGAGGAATACGACAAACTGGCGGTAGGCCTCGAAGCCCATCCCCACGTAACCATCATGAGTGATGAGATTTACAGCCGCATGCTCTATGACGGGCGTGAACACGTCACCATGATGCAATACGAATCCCTGCGCGACCGGCTGATCCTACTCGATGGCTGGAGCAAGACCTATGCCATGACCGGCTGGCGATTGGGTTATTCGATCTGGCCCGCTGGGTTGATTGAAAAAGCAACGCGGCTATGCATTAACTGTCATTCCTGCGTTAACGCCCCCACCCAATATGCTGGCATTGAGGCTCTGACTGGTCCCCAGGACGCAGTTGACACCATGATGAAGGCGTTTGCCGAGCGGCGTACTGTCATTGTAGAGGAATTAAACGCCCTGCCCGGGTTCCGCTGCGTGCAGCCCGGCGGCGCCTTCTATGCCTTTCCCAATATCTCTGAAACGGGCCGGACATCCAGTGAACTACAAGACACCTTCCTTGAAGTGGCCGGCGTCGCCACAGTTTCTGGCACCAGCTTCGGCAGCTTCGGTGAAGGCTACATCCGCTTTTCTTACGCCAATTCCATCGAGAATATCCGCGAAGCGATGCGCCGGATCCGGGAGATTCTATAAGAAAAACCGGTTTCTTTGCACAATAATTAAGCAAGTGGTGGAATTATAATCAATCGTTTCGCCCTATATTTCGTAGATCATAGTATCGCGACGTTGGAATAGCTCCATATCGTCCTACCGCGACTGAATCTAGCGCCTTGGCACGAAACGTGCTTCTGGAGAGCACGCACTAACTGATGGCCCCGGCTCAGCAGCAAAACTTACCGGACCCGCGAACAGCAGCAAAGATCGACTCGCCATGAAAAAAATTGAAGCCATAATCAAACCGTTCAAGCTCGACGAAGTAAAGACTGCACTAAGCGAGGTAGGCCTTCAGGGCATAACTGTGGTCGAAGCCAAGGGGTTTGGCAGACAGAAGGGACATACAGAACTATATCGCGGCGCTGAATACGTCGTCGATTTTCTGCCTAAAGTGAAGATTGAAGTCGTCTTGGAAGACGGTCAGGTAGAAAGCGCCGTCGATGCTATTTTGCGTGCCGCCCATACAGGGCGCATCGGTGACGGCAAGATATTTGTGTCCACCGTCGAGGAAGCCATCCGCATTCGTACCGGAGAACGTGGGGGCGAGGCGATCTAGGTAAACAATAAACGGCCAGCCGCACCGCTGGGTAGAATAACTATTATCTTGAGGCCATGCGGAGCTCAAGAGCTTTAAGAAACGAGGAGAGGATCAAGAGATGTCGCTGAAATGCACAAGCCCCGATGACGTCCTGCGCGTCATTAAGGAAGAGGAGATCAAGTTCATCGATCTGCGCTTCACCGACCCGCGCGGGAAGTGGCAGCACCTGACCATGTGTTCTAATTTCATCGATGATGAATCCTTCACCGACGGAATCATGTTCGATGGCTCATCGATTGCTGGCTGGAAGGCCATCAACGAGTCCGACATGTCGCTGATCCCTGATGCCACAACGGCAGTCTTAGACCCGTTCGCAGCGCAACCGGCGATGATCTTGTTCTGCGACGTCATGGAGCCCTCAACCCATCAGCCCTATAATCGCGACCCCCGGTCAACGGCCAAGCGCGCTGAAGCCTATCTAGGGCAGACCGGACTAGGTGATACCGCCTATTTTGGGCCCGAGCCGGAATTTTTTGTCTTTGATGATGTTCGCTTCAATGTATCAATGAATAACACCTTCTATTCCATTGATTCTGAAGAGGGACCCTATGTTACCGGAAAATCATTCGCCGAGGGGAACATGGGTCACCGGCCACCGATCAAGGGGGGTTATTTCCCAGTGCCGCCGGTGGACTCCGTCCCCGACTTGCGTGCCGAAATGGTCACTACAATGATCGAAATGGGCTTAAACATGGACAAGCACCATCACGAAGTGGCCCCAAGCCAACACGAACTCGGCGTCACCTTCGACACCCTCGTCAAGACTGCCGACAATGTCATGATCTATAAATACGTTACTCAGATGGTGGCGCATACCTATGGCAAGACGGCGACGTTCATGCC
>CAUZNJ010000134.1:0-5821 GCA_963580965.1 Alphaproteobacteria bacterium
TAAATAGTAATACACGGTGCCTTTAACTTAGCGTAAAATCAATTACCATTCGGTTGTAATTTCCGTGTTTTTAGCGGTGTCAATTGTTGCCGGGAGACGTATACCTTTGAGGGGCACTCCCCCCCCCAGGTCGAGTGCCTCTCAAAGGATTCCTACAAGGATTGCAATCATGGTGGGAGCATCGGCGCTGGAGATGGCTTCGGGTGAAGCAGATAGCCACTATTCGTGGTGGCGGCTTGTAGTTTCCTTTGCGATTAGCGCCGCTGGCGGCATCGGTTTCTGGTCGGCGGTTGTTGTGCTGCCGGCAATCGAGGCTGAATTTGACCTTGATCGCAGCCAGGCTTCCTTGCCCTACACGGGGACGATGATCGGTTTAGCCATTGGCGGTATCCTCATGGGGCGGCTTTCGGACCGCTTCGGCGTCATGGTCCCGGTGATAATCGGGATCTTAGGCCTGACCGCTGGTTACGTACTTTCCGCCCAGGCGGAGACATTCACGCAGTTCTTTCTCGCGCATGCGATTTTGATTGGCATGTTCGGCTGTTCCGTGACATTGGGTCCTTTGATCGCCGATGTCTCGCTGTGGTTCAAGCGCCGCCGCGGCATTGCTGTTGCCATTGTTGCCAGTGGTAATTATTCGGCGGGAACCCTGTGGTCCCCTTTGCTGCAGTCGGCCATAGACATATGGGGTTGGCGTGAGGCTTACTTTGCTGTTGGCGTGCTTTGCTTCGTGGTCATGCTACCACTGGCTTTGATGCTCCGCCGCCGCCCCTTGATGGATGCTGCTGAGCAGATAAAGGTAGAACGGGACCCCATGAACATGTCCCCATCCGCCCTGCAGGCTCTGCTTATCGTTGCTGGGCTGTGCTGCTGTATCGCCATGTCCATGCCTCAGGTCCATCTGCTTACTTACTGTATTGATCTCGGCTTCTCCAGCTCGCACGGAGCTAACATATTGGCCCTGATGCTCGGACTGGGGGTGGCCAGCCGATTGACCTTCGGCATGATTGCTGACCGCATCGGTGGTGTTGGTACATTGCTGTTAAGCTCCTCTCTGCAATGCCTTGCCCTAGCTTTCTACATCCCGTTCAACGGTTTGACGTCCCTATATATTGTCTCCGGTCTTTTCGGGCTGTTCCAAGGAGGAATTGTGCCAAGTTACGCGCTGATTGTTCGTCAATATTTTCCGGCAAGTGAGGCCGGGGCACGGATCAGCTTGGTTCTGACTGCAACGATTTTCGGCATGGCGTTGGGTGGTTGGATGTCGGGCGAGGTTTTTGATCTTACCGGCTCGTATCCGGCAGCTTTTCTTAACGGCATCTTATTTAATCTGATCAACATCTCGATTGCTTGGTGGCTATTGATAGGGCGTCGCCGGGCCAACATCGCAGCAGTGTGAATCCTATCAGAATGGCAAGCCACCCTCGATGGTGGCGCGGTGCATGACGCACTGATGGTGGACCATGTCGAAGGGCCCCGGACAATGCATGGTACAGCGGTCGTCCCGCAGGGTGGCGGCACCTTTGGTTGAACGGTAACGGTAAATAAATTGTTCCTCAGTGGCGAAGGTTCGCAACGCGGTAATTAGCTCTACCGCCACATCCCATGCCATTCAGACAGCTGACCAAGCCTGTATGCTGGTTCAAGGGTAGTCGCAACGGTCGGCGGTGACGTTGATAAAGCCGCGATCTCCAGCCGTTAACGTGAACAAAAATTCTTCCGCGTTGACGACCACCGAAAAATGCATTGGAAGCTTACCCTCCGTCCGTGATATTTTCCCGCCAATCACCGTAAATATGGCGTCGATGGGTTGTGCCGGATCATACCAGGCTTCCGGGTTGCCCGCCTTATCACGGACCGACTTGCCGATGGCGGTCACGGTCACGATATTGCTGGCGAAGGATACTGAGTCGTTGGCTCCCTTATGAAGCAGTGTCTGAGCCAGGAATCGCTTGCTTATCGGCTCCCCGGCACAGCTGCGCCTTTCGTGGGCCGTGTTAATGAGAAATGCCAACCGTTCCGTGGTTAAGCCGTCTCCCAGGCGCTTCTGGATTAGGTCGAGGTATTCTTTGAGCAGGCCGGTTGGCACATCGGTTTGGTAGCGCTGGCGCCATTCCTGGCCGCGTTCTCGTTCTACCTGGAGGGCAGCCTCTAGCTCGATCGTCCGAGCTTCTAGGGCGGCAACGGTATTGTCGAACTTGCCTATCTTTTCCGAAAGCGATGTGACCTCCCACCGGGCGAGATGCGAGCCGGCCTCGTATGCCTGATAGGCCACGGCTCCGAGGCTGAGCACCACTACCAGCCACCAGATAATGCGCCGCCGCCGTCTTCGGCGCGTCGCAAACCGACCTTCGCGCAAGCCAAGAGACATAAACTGCAACCTTCCTTTGTCTTGTTTATTATTTCCCGTGGACTACGCGGCAACCCATTGGCAATGTCGCCAATACTTTAGACATTTTCCCTGCCATTCCAGGAAGATGGATGTTGCTATACCGTTAAAAGTGAAGTGGTGTGATGAATAGTGATATTTAAACAGAGGGATTCTAAAATTTTCGGATACCCTGGGTTCGCACGTGGGTAGAAAATTCCGAGAAATATTTTCATTTGCGAAGACTTGGTCTTTCTCAGTGTTATCTTTGCGACTGTTAGGAAACCCAATATAGTTTAAGTATCCAAGCTTCCACACATTTTCGCCCGGTGCTATCAAATAGTGCCGGTTGGCAAATAGATTTCCGGCCAACCTTGAGGCTCCCCATGACATTACCGGCAATGCCGAAGATCGAACTTTCCTCCCTAACTATGGCTTTTGGCGGCAATCAGGCTCTGCGCGGCATCGATATGCGGGTCGAGGCTGGAAAATCAACAGTGCTGATAGGGCCTTCGGGCGCGGGCAAAACTGTTCTTATGAAATGCGTGCTCGGTCTGTTGCGGCCGGACGCTGGCAAGGTTCTTATCGACGGTGTCGACACGACTCTTCTGAGTGGCGCCGCACAGACCGAATTTCTTCACCGCTTTGGCATGCTATTTCAGCGGGGTGGCCTATTTGACAGCTTGCCGGTGTGGGAAAACATCGCCTTTCGCCTATTATATGAGAAGGGGATGTCGCGAACCCGTGCCCGCGATATCGCCATAGAAAAGCTTGCATTGGTTGGTCTGGCCGAGGCCACCGGGGACCTCTTGCCTGGGGAGATTTCGGGCGGCATGCAAAAGCGCGTTGGCCTTGCCCGCGCCATTGCGACCGACCCGGAAATTCTGCTACTCGATGAACCGACCGCTGGGCTTGATCCGGTCATGACTAATGTCATCAGCGGCCTAATCAACCGGATGGTGAAGAACCTCGGCGCGACGGCACTGTGCGTGACCAGCGACATGGATGGTGCCCGGGCCATCGCCCACAGCATTGCCATGATTCACGATGGATGCATTCTCTGGCAGGGACCAGCTGCGAATGCTGATAATAGCGGGAATGCTTACGTCGATCAGTTCATCCACAGCCGGGCCGATGGCCCCATCCGCATGCGACTGGCGATTGGCGACTGAGCCTGCTCCTAATCCTGAGATTAGCTAGTCACCCCTGGTATGATGGGCTCGGGTTGAACTGCTCTAATGAGCGCATTTAATTTGATACGATCATCAAGGCGGACAGCGTACTTGGCCGTGAGGTGCCAATTGTGATGATCCTGAATGTATAGAGAATCGAGTATGCGATCAATTTTGGCTGATACCGGCACCGGCTAATCGTATCAACGCTCACTGATAGATGGCGTTTGCCATTAATGCGCCGTGCCTATCGCCTGCTATTTGGGGTCATCAGTGCTTCTCCCCACGCTTTCTGACGGTACTCCACCCACCTGTTAGGGCGGTGCAACCCCCGATAGAATTTTCGCGTTGATATAAAAGGCAAGCATGGGATGCGGGAGCTCTCTCCCTGCCTGGCATGGGGTGCGGAGTAGAAATCGATTGGTAGGATTTTTTCTCTAAAATAAGAGACTTTATAGTCTATCAGTTTTTTTGGGGGGCTTCGCGATAAACGGTGATGGCGGCATCAACCCCGGCGCCTGGTGGGGCGGCGAAGCCCTGGTGGCGCAGTACAGTTTCTAGCGCTGCCAGGCAGATTAGTACGTTCTCCTTACGGCAAGCATAGCCCATGGCACCGATACGCCAGATGCGCCCCTTTAGCGGCCCAAACGAGCTGCCGATCTCGATACCAAAATCGTTCAGCATGGCAGCGCGGAGCTTCTCACCGTCGACGCCCTCTGGAATTAGGATGCCGGTAACGTTGGGCATCTTGTTTGTTTGATCGCCGAACAGCTCGAGGCCAAGTGCGGTCAAGCCGGCTGCCATGGAGCGGCTAGCCCGCTCGTGGCGGGAAAAGGATGGATCCAATCCTTCCTTCAGTAGTAGGCGGGCACATTCCCTTGCCGCGTAAAGCATCGAGGTTGCCTCCGTATGATGATTGAGGCGATCTGCGCTCCAATAATCCATAAGCATCCCTAGGTCGAAATAGTTGGAGCGTATACGTAAGCCGGCGCCGGGGATGAAGCCGGGCGGTTCGATGCCCTTTTCCACATGCTTGCGGCGCACGACGCATTTCTCGATGCGTTCATTGAAGGTGATTGGCGCGACGCCGGGCGGGCCGGACAGGCATTTTTGCAGGCCGATAGAGACTGCGTCTATCTGCCACTCATCCGTGCGCAGATCCATGCCGCCGACGGTGGCCGTTGCATCGACATAAAGGAGGGCTCCGTGTCGGCGGCATAGCGGGCCGATGTCGGCCAGCGGCTGGGCCATGGTGGTCGATGTGTCGCCTTGAACCAGGGCGACCAGCTTGGGCTGAACGCGGCGCAAGGCATCCTCGATTTCCTCTGGAGGAAAGACCGTGCCCCATTTCCTTTCGATGACGTGAACATCGGCGCCGACGCGTTCGGCTATCTCGGCGGCGAGATAGCCGAAGCGCCCAAAAATAGGGACTAGAACTTTATCGCCAGGTTCTATAACCGATGTCAGCACGGCTTCGATGCCTGCCCGTGCCGTACCGTCGATGAGGAAGGTCCAAAGGTTTTCGGTCCGCAGGACCCGGCGATAGAGGACCATCACCTCGTTCATCATGGTGGTAAAGGCTGGGTCGAACTGACCGAGGATCGGCATCGACATGGCGCGCAGCACACGCGGATCGGCATTGACAGGGCCTGGGCCCATCAACAAGCGCGGTGGTGGGTTCAGTTCATCGATATCATTGGTTATCATGGCGCAGGCATCCGGCGTGAGCGGGGCAATTTTACCCAACATAAATGAGCCAAACTCAGAATCGTTGCTCGGCTCAGTCAATCTATTGCTGATGTTGGCATATTAGCTCATCCGGCGCCATTGGGACGGTTGTAGCGTCGTAATCCGCGTGTCATAAAAAATAGGAGCGCCCCGTACTGCGGCGGTTTCAAGGAATTGTCATGGCTATCGACGCATTGCTAAATTCTGGTGTCCGCGTGGTAAACGTCGGGCTTGACCAGTTCGCCCGTGACCTGCGTGATCAAGGCGTGCCGGTAGTTCACGTGGATTGGGTTCCGCCAGCCGGCGCCGATCCGGCAATGGTTGCTGTGCTCGACCGGCTGGCAACCGTAGCCGACCGCGTTGATAAGGCGAACGCCGAGGCGTTGGCGCGTATATTGGCCGCTGACCCGGTTCTGATTGATGTTATTCTGGCGGGAGAAGCCATTCCTGATCTTGGCGAGCGGGTCATGCTACACGCTGGTCCACCTATCGATTGGCATCGCATGTGCGGTCCGATGCGCGGCGCGGTAGCCGGCGCCGCTGTCTTCGAAGG
>CAUZNJ010000135.1:0-5810 GCA_963580965.1 Alphaproteobacteria bacterium
TGGCGTAACGTCGGCAGGCGTTCCGCTAGGCGGTCGGGGTCCCGGTACAGGCGCAATACCGCGGCGAGCGCGGCGATGGTCATCTTGTCGCAACGCATAGCCCGCTTAAGCGGGTTGCACTTCAATTCCGCAATCAGGTCGGCCCTGCCGACAATAACACCTCCTTGCGGCCCACCGAGCAGCTTATCGGTACTGAAAGTCACCAGATCAGCCCCCTGCGCTAGGGTATCAGCTGGGGTCGGTTCATGAGGCAAACCATAGCGTTTGAGGTTCACGAGCGTGCCGCTGCCGAGATCAATGGCGAAAGGAATCTCATGTTTGTGCGCCAGTTTGGCCAGTTCAGGCTCTGAAACCTCTGCCGTGAAGCCCTGAATAGCAAAATTTGAGCGGTGGACCTTCATCAACATACCGGTTCGCCGACCGATGGCGGCAGCGTAGTCGCCAATGTGAGTACGGTTGGTCGTGCCTATTTCAATTAGCTTACAGCCGGCCCGGGCCATGATGTCAGGCATTCGGAAGGCGCCGCCAATTTCGATAAGCTCACCGCGCGAGACGGGAACCTCCTTGCGCTGCGCCAAAGTGTTAAGGACCAGGAGGACGGCGGCGGCATTGTTATTAACCAGTGTTGCCGCTTCCGCCCCCGTCAATCGGCACAGCAGGGTTTCCACGTGGCTATCACGGTCACCGCGCCGGCCAGTCTCGACATCATATTCCAAGTTGGAAGCCCCACGCGACGCCTCGATGACGGCGACAATCGCTTCTTCCGGCAGGACAGCGCGGCCAAGATTGGTATGTAATACGGTTCCGGTTAGGTTAAACACCGGCCGCAAGCTAGGAGCGAAGCTGTGCTCCAGCAACGCGGCAGCTTCGGCGGCGACAGCCGCCACCTCAGGCGCGGCCAGCGCTTTTTTATCCTCGATGAGGCGGTTTCGAATCTGATCAATCACAGCGCGCACCGCATCGACCGTGGCTGATCGTCCAAAGGCAGCCATCATTGCCACCGCCGCCGGCTCGCGCAGGACGCGATCAACAGCAGGTACCGAGGATAGATTAGCAGCACGGCCAGGTGGCATGGTATTGATGATCGCAGTGGAGTGTTGCAGGAAAAAAATATTAACACCGTGCGTCACCCGCAACCAGCACCATGCTCCAAAAGCCTGATGCAGGAATTGTTATGGTGGTTGGCGGCTATACTTCGTAGGCTTCGGTATGAAAACACTCTTTCCTGATTCGCACCTTTGACTGGCGGACCCCAAAATTCCTCTTCTGGAATTGGCGCCCTGGCATCCGAGGTGACGCTCGACATTAGCATCGTCGTGCCCATGTTTAACGAACGGGAGACGGTGCCGACGCTAGTCGCCCATATCGACGAGGCCTTGGCTGGTTTCGGCCGCGATTACGAAATTATTCTCGTCGATGATGGCTCCCACGATGGCACAACCCAAAAAATCATCGAGGCGGAAGGTGCTTCTCCCCGCGTTCGCGGCATCTACCTGGTTCGAAACTATGGACAATCAACAGCCATGCAAGCCGGCTTTGACGCCAGCCTTGGCGAGATCATCGTTACCATGGATGGTGACCTACAAAACGACCCAGCCGACATTCCCCGCCTTATCAAGCTGTTGGAAGAGCGTAATGCCGACGTTATTTCAGGCTGGCGGCGTGATCGTAAGGACACACCCGCCCGCAAATTATTCTCCCGCATTGCCAACCGCCTGATTTCAGGCATGACTGGCGTCCGCTTGAATGATTATGGCTGCTCCCTAAAAGTCTACCGTCGTGATTTGCTGGCGCAGACCCGCGTATACGGGGAACTACACCGTTTTCTTCCGGCTCTACTCAACGACGTCGGCGCTGACGTCATCGAGGTCGAAGTCAGCCATCATCCCCGCCGTTTCGGCAAATCAAAGTATGCGCTCGATCGCACCTTCCGGGTGGTTCTTGACCTGATTCTGATAATCTTCTTCCGCCGCTATATCCAGCGGCCGCTTCACGTTTTTGGTGGCGCCGGCCTAATGTGCATGCTGCCGGGCGGGCTAATCCTCGCTTACCTTGCCACACTCAAGATCTTTGCCGGAACGGATATTGCGGGGCGACCTCTTCTAACTCTCGGCGTTATGCTGTTCGTCGTCGGTATTGTGATGGTTGGACAAGGGTTGTTAGGAGAACTAACCGGACGGCTGCTACACGAAGCGGGAGGGCGACCGCAATACCATCTCAAATCACCACGAAAGATGGCGACGGCGAAGTCTTACCGCAATCCAACTGCATGAGTAGACTAACCAAAGGTGCCCAGCCAATTCCGGGTAGGCGACCTCGCGACAAGATAAGGGTCACGTAGAATCATGCCCCCGAGATGGAACGAGACGAGATTGCCGGCCAGTTGGATCTGACCTAAGAATAAACCACCAAAATGAAATCCGAAGAATTTCCCGGCGGCGGCAGAGTTGCGCTCGAATTGGCCACTGCCCCCCATACATACCTTGGCCGAGATCGAGGCCTTACCGGTGACGCTACCCATCGTCTAAGTTCCAAAAAGCATCAGGAAATATCAATAAGGCAATGACCCATGGAGAATTTCAGATTCGCCTCCAGGTCCTACTTGAGCCGATCACCTATATGTCAGATAGTTATCGCTAGGAGCGTCAAAATACGTGGCCGTAGCTTGCAAGGAAGTTGTGAGGGTGGGCTCCCTATCGATTCTTAAACATGGCCGCACCCCACCTACTAAACAACAATAGGAACTATGAAGCCCTGACCGTTGCGTAAGACCGATGCTACAGTCCAAAAACTCATCATATATAACAATATTTAGCTAGTTGCGCCATGATGTGCTGACATGATATCCCACCGGAAGATGGGCAATCTCATGCTGCACAAGGTACCAAACGGAGGAAATTTGATGGTTGGCCTCACCCTGATGGTCGAAGTCTGCGTTCCAGCTGAGAACCGCGACCGCTTGCTCGCCGTGGCGCTTGAAGACGCCAAATATTCAGTTCGCGACGAACCCGGCTGCCATCGCTTCGACGTCCTTATTCCGGAAGACACCAGCGACCGGCTGGCTCTCTACGAAATTTATACGGATCAGGCAGCACTGGATGCCCACCGTGAGACGCCACACCTCAAGAGGTGGCGCGCCGCTGTTCAGGAATTAGGGGCGACAACATCCGCTACACGTTGCGCATTACAAAGTTTCTCGACGTAAGTCCGGGAAGCCCCCATTGACCATGGGGGCTCTTGCATTGACAATAATAATAGACGAACTGGCTGCGTTGCGGCAGCCCCAAAACAAGAGACGGAAATATGTCTGACCCTCAAGACCTCAATATTCCACCTGAATTACAACCAAAACCCGATGACGTCTCCTATGACTTAGATCAAGCGCTGTCATCGGTCCTGGGAATACGCTCACAAATTCCCGACGATGCCTTCACAGCCCGCACGCTAGGAACTGAACGGGGTGGTAACGGGGTCATTATCAGCAAGGATGGCTTGGTACTTACGATCGGTTACCTAATTACTGAGGCAGAACAGATCTGGCTGGTTGACGACACCGGCCGAGCAACATCCGCCCACGTTGTCGCCTATGATCAGGAAACCGGGCTTGGTCTCATACAAGCGCTGGGGCACTTGGATCGACCCCATCTAGAAATAGGCAGTTCGGCCAATCTAGACGTTGACGAGCCGGTAATAGTCGCCGGTTACGGCGGGCGCAGTCACGCCATCAGGGCGAAGGTCACGGCCAAGCGGGAATTTGCCGGCTACTGGGAATATGTCCTTGATGAGGGGATATTCACTACTCCAGCTCACCCCAATTGGGGCGGAACAGCCGTGATCGGCCCTGACGGCACCTTGCGCGGAGTTGGATCGTTGTACGTGCAACAAACGCGCGATGGCCGCGAGCAGGAAGATGGCAACCTAGTCGTGCCTATCGATTTATTGAAACCAATTCTGGACGACATGCTACGCTTTGGCCGGGTTAATCGGGCCGCACGTCCATGGCTCGGCATGTTGACAACAGAGATCGATAACCGACTGGTGGTTGCCGCCATCACCGACGGCACACCTGCCAACAAGGCCAATATTCAGGTAGGAGATATTGTCCTCAGCGTCGCCGGAGACCCCGTAACACACCTCGCACAGATGTTCCGTCGAATCTGGTCCTTGGGAGATGCCGGCGTCAGCGTACCGTTAACCGTTCTACGCGAGGGCGGCATGGTCGAAATCAGCGTTCAGTCAGCAGCACGTCGCGATTTTCTGAAATCACCATCCCTGCACTAATGCCCCTCAAAAATTCTTTTTGGGTGCAACGCCTGTACCACTAGCTGTACCGCCTTGGCATAGGCGTTGTCGGAAAAGTAATTTTGCGCGCTTAGGTAGTCCATCATCCCGCCAACGAGTTAGGCGGGAGGCAGAGCATTGTTGGAAGGTCAGAACCACCCCCCCCCACGCCTCCGGTCAAAAACAATTTCACATGGGCGGACGACGCGGCAAAAGATTGGAGACGCTTCGCCTGGACAAAGCCGCTCAATCGCATTCCACCCAGTATGGTAACCTAGAGAACCGGAACGATAACACCAACATCCCGCGCCACAATGGCAATGTCGTTCCAAGTCGTTTCGTCGATCGGCAACCCATCAAGCAAGCGTTTAGCGCGACTTTTACGTTCGGGGTCGCCTGGCATCATCACCGCCTCCACCCCAGGTGCCGGTGGTGATGCTAGTACATGGTTTCGAAACTCGTGCATATCAGCCATCACGGTATCAGCATCGTCGAATAAACCAGGCTGCATGATAATCATAAACATGTTGTTGTGGATGCCTGGCGGCTGATTGCGTTCCGGTAGATGTGTACCACCGCCGGTAAGACCCCCACCAAGCAAGTCACAAACCAGTGCCAGTCCGTATCCTTTATGTTGGCCGAATGCTTGCAATGCCCCAAGCTTCCCTTCGTACATGACCGCAGGGTTGGTTGTCGGCCGTCCATCAGAATCAATCAACGCTCCTTCCTGGACCTGCTTACCGCTATTGTAAGCAATACGAACTTTACCCATTGCAATCTCTGTCGTAGCCATATCAAGAATGAACGGCGGTTCATCCCCTAGTCCAGGAATGGCCGTACAGTATGGATTGGTGAGGTAGCGTGCATCAGAGCCGCCAAACGGCGCCGCTTTCATACCTGAATAACCGTTAACGTAGTGAATGGAGATCAGACCGGCAGCCGCACACATCTCACCCCAGGCACCAATTCGCCCAATATGATGGGCGTCGCGCAATGCCGCGAGGACAAATCCATTTTTCTTGGCGCGCTTGATAGCGGTTTCGGTAACCTCATAACCTACTGCCTGTCCATAGCCTCGGTTACCGTTGAACACCATAATAGGGCCGGTGTCTTTAACAGCTGTAGGGCGGGTATTTGCCTTTAAGAAACCGGCGTCGAGGGCACGCTTATAGGCAGGTAACATACCAATTCCGTGGCTATCATGGCCCGCCAAATTGGCGTCGACCAGATTACGCGCAACGATGTCAGCTTCACCATCATCAGATCCCATGCCGCGCAGTATATCCGCGAGATAAGGTGTAACCTCGGAGACCGAGACATGCAGCGTAGGGACGGGTTTGTAGCTCATATATTCCTCCAGAAGGGCCGCATCAGACGGCCAATTTTCAGGTCTATACCGCAAATCTTCTCTGCGGTGTATCCCTTTGGACTTCGAAAATAGACCCTTGGTGGCGGCTGGGCGGAAGAGGCAGGCGTACGGGAACATTCACCATGCGCGGTGCAACCAACGGACTACCGGTGACCAATTT
>CAUZNJ010000136.1:0-5783 GCA_963580965.1 Alphaproteobacteria bacterium
TAAGGTCGCACCAAGCTACGTCGATGAATTTGCCAAAATGAAGACGGCGTCAAAGAATTCTTTCCGCGATAGCCTTGGCGCCTATGCTACATTCTCCGAACAGCTTCGTGCTGCTTTGCCCAAGGATGGCATTTTCGTCCGCGACATTACACTGAGCCATTCCACCTGGGGCAATCGCCTTTTTCCCGTTCATGGCCCCCGTGACAGCATTTATCCCGTTGGCGCTGCCATCGGACCTGGCCTGCAGCTTGGTATTGGTGCGTCATTAGGTGGCGGCGGGCGCAAGGTTGTCTCCGTCTGCGGCGACGGCGGCTTCATGCTAAATGCCATGGAACTCTGGACCGCCGCCCAGGAGCAGGTGGATATCGTCATTGTAGTCATGAATGACGGCGGCTACGGCGTCATCAAGCACATTCAGGATGCGAGTTATGGTGGCCGGCGGAACTATGGAGATTTGGCAGCGCCTGACTTCGAGAAGTTTGCCGCCCTTGCCGGGGTGGGTTTCTGGAAAGTAACAGCTGCTAATGGTTTTGGGCCTGCAGTTAGTGAAGCGCTTGCCGCCGGTGGTCCTGCCTTGGTCGAAGTTGACATGAAAGCTGTCGGCGACATGCCGCCGTTCTTCCCTTATGGCCCAAAGACCTGAAGCGCTGGCTTGGTAAGCAGTTTTGGCGGCTACGTCGACTGCAATTGATATCAACTAGAGGGGTCTCAACATCAGCGCGACGGTAATGGTGAGACCTCTGCCAGACAGCATGTTTGAGTGCATTCTGTATGCGTTAAGTGAGCCTGGCTTGCTATAGTTTCTCTATTAATCCCTGATGCTAACCGCATAAAATTAATTTCCTACCGCTTCGGTTCGCTGGAATTTCACGTTTTAGGTTCGTTCGGTGATGTAGAACAGCCCGAGGTCATGGTGCTGTCCAACATCATCTGCGGAGGGACGTCCATTGGCTTTTTGGATGCTAGCCAGGACTAGCACATGGAAATGTCCTATAGCGACGTTATTGCTTAGGCGCTCAACCGGTCGCTCTGCCAACCGAAATCCATGATGGTGATGCGCCAGAAGGCGCGGCGTTCATTGGGTGGATAGTCGCCGGTGGCCGAATGCAGGGCGCAGCGGTTATCCCAAATAACGATGTCGCCCATCTGCCATTTATGGCGCAATTCAAGGCCGGGAACGGCCATGCGGCTTCGTAGCTCAGCTGCCAAATCGTCGTGCTCAGCGGCATCTACATCGAGAATCTTGACCAGTTTATGATCATCAAAATACAGCGACTTGCGACCTGTTTCCGGATGGATGCGGACGATCGGATGGATGGTTGCCTCACGGTTCCGGTCGCTTTCATCGAGCAATTCGATGACATCTGAATTGGCCCCGCCATAGCGATACGACGCCTTCAAATTGGCAATACGGTGTTTTAGCTTATGGGGTAGGGCATCGTAGGAGGCGTAGCAGCTAGTAAATAGCGTATCGCCACCGGCACTTGGCAGCGCAAGGGCATAGAGCTGGGTCGCCTTGGCGGATGGAAATTCATAGGATAAATCCGTGTGCCAGCCGACGCCGCGGGTGCGCAACACTTCCTTGGAGACGTTTACGGTAATTTCACCTGGCTTGCCGATGCCGTTGTCCATGACCATCAAGTTGGGATGAGTGGGATGGCGCTGACGGCGTACTATATGGGGTTTGAGTGGCCCAAAACGCGCGCTGTAGTTGAGGTATTCCTCCATGCTTAGGCCTTTCTGGCCACGCACGACAAGGACCAGATGGTCGAGGAACGCCTGATACATCTTGTCCCAGGTCGCATCGTCCAGCTTGCGTACATCAACGCCCGTGACGATGGCCCCAATATCGAGACTGGCCTTTGTGATTTCCATGACAACGCCTCTGCAACAAACCTAGTTTGATTTAGAATACGCTTGACAATAAGCCGTGTAAAACAGGGTTTATGCGGGTTGAAGAATTCTGGCTGTGTGGAAGATTTATGGGCCCCTTCAATGGTGATTAATCGTATGGAATGACGCGGGGAAGGTAATCCTGGTTTCGCTATTATTTTATACGTCGCTGTTGAAATGACCTATCGTGGAACTCACTAGGTCATGCTCGCCTTCAACGCTCTCGCTATTAATTGGTAAGGTCGTCAGGACCCCATGCCAGTTTACTTCGCTATCACGCTTCGTTAACTGGCAGGTCGATGGTTAGGATTAGGGTACTGAGACTCTTGCCGTGCATGTCTTGGCCCAGCGAGCGTGTAACGCCGCCGCCGAGCGCGCCTTCGATGACGAAGTTGAGAGCCCGCAAATTCGGCAGTTCATAGCGCGTTACCGGTCCGTGGACGATATGGGCATAAGCATCCATTACTCGCTCTGCCGTCAGTTCACGCTGCAAAATTTTCCAGGCTTTGTCGTTGTAGGCGATGACCGAAATGTTCGAAGTATCGCCCTTGTCGCCGGCACGCCCGTGGCCAAGGTCATAGACAAGCATAGTTACGATCCTCCTTCGACAAAGACTTCCGGTGTTACCAGATTGCGATCCAGCAGCACCGACTGCACCGCGAGAATTTCGCGTACTGTCGGCTCGGAGCCGCCACCGCCGCCGGCCGGCCCGTTTACATGCATGGCTCGCACTTCGAAGCCAAGCGCCTCGGCGGCCTTGCGGTCGTTTGTGCGCGCTGCAATGCGCAGGCGCACCTCATAGGGCTCGGGCCGGTCTGGTTTCATGCCGTGTAGGCTCGACATGCCAATCAGATCGGTGCGCATTTCCGGGTATTCGAATCCGCGCAGGCGCAGGCGCTCCTTGACTACGTCGGCTGCCAGGTTGGCGCGCCCCACCGCGTTGATGCCGGCATAGGCGACTTGCCCCTCGGCGATGTAACCATCGAAATAGCCAACCGTGACCTTGTAGCTATCTGTGCGGGGCCGTGCCTTGGTGCCCGCTACCCGTACTCGGTGCTGTGCCACCTCGGTCAAGGTTAGTCCGGTAATGTCGAGCACGCAGTCGGGTGTGATATAGGCTGATGGGTCGTGCATTTCATAAAGTATCTGCTCCGAGCATGTTGCGACATCGATGCGCCCGCCGGTGCCTTCAAGCTTAGTAACGATGAGCTCGCCATTTGCTCCAATCTCGGCGATGGGATAGCCGAGGCTCGCCATATCTGGAACGTCCTTCTTGCCTGGGTCGGCAAAGCAGCCGCCGGTAAGCTGGGCTGAGCATTCCAGCAGGTGCCCTGCTGCCGTACCCTGTGCGAGTTTAGGCCAGTCGTCATAGGACCAGCCGTAATGGTGCATGGCCGGCGCTAAAAATAGGCTAGGATCTCCAACCCGCCCGGTAATAGTTACCGGCGCATTGCGGCTTAATGCCTCGCAAATGGCATCTGCGCCGAGGTAGGCGTTTGCCGAGGCCATCATCGGTAGAATAGACTCAAGCGGCTCACCGCTTTCCATCAGCATCAGGCCGGGTAGTGCACGGATAGTCTCAGCCACGTCATCGCCCTGAACCACGGAGCAGGCGACATCGCCAAGTCCCATGTCGGCGGCAATTCTGCGCGTTACCCTTGCCGCTCCAGTCGGGTTGGCGGCGCCCATGTTGGTGACGATGCGAATTCCGTGCTCAAGGCAATGCGGCAGTACCGCTTCCATGCGCTGCTCCAGCCATGGCGTAAAACCCTTTTTTGGGTTTTTTTGGCGGGCTAAATTTTCACGCCCGACGGTGCGTTCGGCTAGGCATTCGAAGATCAACCAATCAATCCTGCCGCTTTTTGCCATATCGGCAGCCGGTGTGATGCGGTCGTCGGCGAAACCGGCGCCAACGCCGATACGCAGCGGATGAGGGGCCATATACGGGTTTTCCCTATAAAACCAAGGATTCAAATTGGCGGTTGCCAAGGCGTCTTGTCAACCTGGCGTGCCATTAGGCGTTGCGTCAACAGGCCCTTGCCTGAAATGCCGTTTAAGGTCACCTTCGGGGCCATGAGCGCATCTCGCCTAATGGGATCGCTGTCGGAAAATCGCTAGGGTATGCTAACCCGGCTAGAGAAGGAGAAAACGGACATGGAGCGCAGCGGAGAGGGGCGGATCGCCATCATTACTGGATCGGGAAGTGGCATCGGCCGCGCTTGCGCCCTTTCCATGCTGAAGGCCGGCTGGTCAGTAGCATTAGCGGGGCGGCGCTCCGACGCTTTGGAGGAAACTAAAAAATCAGCCGGTGCGGAAGGTCAGCGAGCGCTTTGCATTCCTACCGACGTCACTGACCCGGATGCCATGCGCCATCTTTTCGATACCACCGTTGAAACCTTCGGCCGTCTTGATTTTCTGTTCAACAACGCTGGCGGCGGCACGCCTCCAGCCGACCCGGACGAACTTACGTTTGAGAATTGGAAAAAGGTGATCGACTCTAACCTGCACGGCACCTTCCTCGGCGTGCACAACGCATTTCGCGTGATGAAGGCGCAAAGCCCCAAAGGTGGGCGTATCGTCAATAACGGCTCGATCTCTGCCTATACGCCGCGCCCCGGATCGGCGGCCTATACATCTTCGAAGCACGCTGTTTCAGGCCTGACTAAAACCGCCTCGCTAGATGGCCGCAAGAGCGATATTTGTGTAGGTCAACTCGACATTGGCAATGCCGTGTCGCCGCTGACCGAACGCATGACCCAGGGCGTTCCCCAAGCTAACGGCACGACTATGGTGGAACCGCGCATGGACGTCGACCACGTCGCGCAGGCATTGGTCTATATGGCCAGCTTGCCACTCGAATCGAATGTTCAGTTCATGACTGTGATGGCCAGTAAAATGCCTTTTGTGGGACGAGGCTAGATTGCGGAAGACGGCGGATTATTAACTAAAAAATTGTTATAAAGCGTGATCAGAGAGGAAAAAATATGGCCAAGCGTCCACCCCGTTTCCGTGGTATCCGCCACGTTGCATTCAATGTTCAGAATCTTGAAGAATGCGAGAAGTTTTATACTGAGATCATGGGCATGAAGATGCTATGGCGGGCGAATGATGATCTGTTGTATCTCACTTGCGGCAATGACAATCTTTCCCTGTCACGGGCCAAGAAGAGGCCGGTCAAGGGTGGTGCCCTTGACCATTATGGGTTCATTGTTGGCTCAAAGGCGGACCTGAATCGCTGGTTCATTTTCATGCAGGAAGAAGGTGTAACACTTCTCGACGAACCTCACGACCACCGCGATGGTGCCCGTAGTTTCCATTGCATCGACCCTGCCGGTAACGTGATTCAGCCCATTTACCACCCGGCCATTTCGAAGCAAAAATTTACCAGTCCTGCGTGACGTGCCAAGTAGACAGGCATCGGGCAAGAATTTTCTCTGCATCTAAGGAGGATATCATGCGTGACGAAATACACGCGACTGCGCGTGCCTTTGACGTTTTAGATATACCATATCGGCAGCGTGATAAGGGCGGCGAACCATTGCTGGCCCGAATTTATCGGCCGCATGGGCCTGGCCTGTTTTCGGCTGTTCTGGAGGTACACGGTGGTGCCTGGACAAAAAATGACCGTACCGCCAACGAAGGGCTTGCCTGTGCGCTGGCGGGGCAGGGCATTTTGGTCTGCTCCATCGATTTTCGTATGCCGCCGGAGGCTGGCTACCCGGCGCCCCAGAATGACATCAATTTTGCTATCCGCTGGCTCAAGGGCCGCGCCTCCCAGTTTTCCATCGACCCGGCCAAGCTCGGTGGTCTCGGCACATCCAGTGGTGGTCATCAGATTATGCTCACTGCTATCTGTCCGGAGATGCCGCTTTACAGCACGTTACCTGGCC
>CAUZNJ010000137.1:0-5780 GCA_963580965.1 Alphaproteobacteria bacterium
CGCGGTACGTCCTATGCGATGAACATAGCTTTCGGCGATGTTGGGCAATTCGTAGTTGATGACATGCGTCACGCCATCAACATCGATGCCGCGCGCCGCGATGTCGGTAGCGACAAGGACGCGTATTTTGCCGGCGCGAAAGTCTTCCAGCGCCCGTTGCCGGGCATTCTGCGACTTATTGCCATGAATGGCATCGGACGGCACACCAGATTTTTCTAGCTGGAGAGAGACCTTATTGGCGCCGTGCTTGGTGCGGGTGAAGACGATGACCCGTGCTAGTTCTTCTTTCTTCAGCAAATGGGCCAAGAGATCGCGCTTACGCGGTCCATCGACGAAATAGACGAATTGATCGATGAGATCGACCGTCATGACTTTTGGGGTCACTTCGACGCGTAGAGGCTGGTTTAAAATGTCGTTGGCGAGGCGGGTAATCTCAGTTGGCATGGTTGCTGAGAACAGCATGGTCTGCCGTTCCTTTGGCACTTTCGCCATGATTTTCCGAATGTCACGAATGAAGCCCATGTCCAGCATTCGGTCAGCTTCGTCAAGAACCAGATGTGTGACGCCATCGAGACGGACATGGCCTTGCTGCATCAGGTCAAGTAGGCGGCCCGGCGTGGCGACGAGGATATCAACGCCACCGGACATGACACGGACTTGCGGGTTCTGTCCGACGCCACCAAAAATAACAGTGCGGCGCAGGCTTAGATGGCGGCCATAGTTGGTAAAACTGTCGCAAATCTGAATTGCAAGTTCGCGGGTCGGCGCCAAGATTAGGGCGCGGGTTCCTCGCCGCTGGCGATCCGGGCTGCCGGGCTCAAGCTGTTGCAAAATTGGCAGCGCAAAGGCTGCGGTCTTGCCGGTGCCCGTCTGGGCAATTCCCATTAGGTCGCGTCCGGCCAATAATGGTGGGATGGCTTGTTCTTGGATCGGTGTCGGCTGGATATAGTTATCAGCGATGAGGGCGCGGAGCAGAGGCTCGGCGACGCCGAGTTCAGCAAAAGTCGTATTCGTCACTTAAATGATATTCCTATAGCACCAAGCTGCGCGTGCCCTTTGGGCAAG
Source organism: Alphaproteobacteria bacterium (assembly GCA_963580965.1). Classification (GTDB taxonomy): domain Bacteria; phylum Pseudomonadota; class Alphaproteobacteria; order Rhodospirillales; family CAMCUA01; genus CAMCUA01. The sequence continues at coordinate 1,066 of CAUZNJ010000137.1, forward strand.
CGGCATCATCTGGTGCGTAGCCGCTTCCCACGCGCAACAGGAAAAAACGGAGATTGAGTGAAAGCATTCCGGCGATGATGCACGGAAAATGACCGTACTTCGCGCGACCACAGGAACACGTGAGCCGTGTATGTTCCGCCAATTCCGTGACGTCAAGTAAAGAAAATCGTCTAAGTTTATAAAATGTTTAAAAATATTATTTATCAGGGATGATTCGATGTGTGTCTCTTGGGCGCTGTTTTGAACATCGTATACACTTGTCATTACAGTTTGAGTCGGACGAGATCAACCTTTTGCCGGGACCTATATTAGGAGCCGTGTGCCGCGCGTGGGAAAATTTATATTGCATCAGGTACACTGTGCGATTGATTCTGTAGAATTAGAGGTTGAACCTTCTGCGTGTCAGGCCAGCTGGAAAAATGCATGCGATGAACTGACGCAGATGGCCATGTCAAAATGGATAGGAAGGGAGAAGCTAATTGTACGACCTTTTACTGCGTGGCGGTCGGATCATCGATCCGGCATCCGGTCGGGATGCCGTTGGGGATGTTTCTTTTAAGGACGGCAAGATTGCCGCTATGGCGGATACGATTTCCGAACGAGCAAAATTTATTCATGATGTAGCTGGCTGCATTGTAACGCCGGGGCTGATCGACCTGCATGCCCACGTCTATCATCTAGGCACATCGCTTGGTGTCGAGCCAGACGCGTTGGCCGCGGTTAGCGGGGTGACGACGTTGGTCGATGCTGGGAGCGCGGGGGCTGGTATCTTCGCTGGTTTCCGCCATCACGTCATTGAACGTGTGCAGACCCGAATTCTGTCCTTTCTCAATATTTCTTTTCCCGGAATTTACGGATTTCACGCCCGCATCAATATCGGTGAAGCCAAGGACCTCGGCTTACTCAATTTTGATGAGTGCGTGCGCGTTGCGCGGGAACACTCCGATCTTATCGTTGGCGTAAAGCTGCGGGTAGGCGCCAACACGTCGGCTGGCGAGGCGCCGATGGATATTGCGCTGGCCGCAGCTGAAGAGCTCAGCTTGCCCCTTATGACACATATTGACCGGCCACCGCCGACGATTCAATCGGTGGTGTCGCGTTTGCGCACTGGCGACATCCTAACCCACTGTTCGAGGCCCATTCCCAATGCGCCGGTGCATCCAGATGGATCCCTACGCGACGAATACAGCGCGGCCCGCGCGCGAGGCGTTATTTTTGACGTTGGACACGGCTCCGGTTCATTCGGATTCAAGACCGCCCGCGCATTGCTTGCCGCCGGCTTCATGCCCGATACCATCAGCAGCGATGTGCATACCCGCAGCATCGACGGCCCGGCCTTTAATCTGTTGGTTACCATGTCAAAGTTCTTGAATCTGGGCGTCGATGTGGTCGATATCATCCGCATGACGACGATCGCGCCGGCCCGAGCTATTAACCAACCCAATCTCGGCCATCTTGGAAGTGGTGCTATCGGTGACGCCACCGTTTTGTCTGTTGAGGATGGCGCATTTACTTACAATGATGTTCTTGGCGAAACCATCACGGGTAACCGCCGCTTTGCCGTTATGGCGCGTGTTGTTGGCGGTGAACTTATACCTAAAACCAGTTGACTTTTTTGTTAATACACGAGCTCTGAGGCGGCGAAATAGTGCCGCAATTGAAATTTTCAGTGAAGTATTTTGTCTGGCGCTAAGCAGTATCGAGGCTCTGGCGTGTGCGTGGTTAGGCATGTCTGAGAAACGGCAACCATGCCCGTGCCATCGGCAGTTTTGATACAGCGATTCGTAGTGGGCCGAAGAGGACCGCCGTCTGCCGCGATAAAACCGATGAGCTCATCTGGTAGAGATTAGTAGGCACGGGTAATCGAAGGCCACGAGAAAGCTCTGCACATTAACGATGAAAACCCTAATGCGCTCATCCAGCTGGAATGGTTATTGGCGAAAAATAATGACGTAATATTTTTCGATGCCCTCTGGGCTATCGAACTGGCGGAGTGTGCTGTGTTTTTAGGCGATGCGGCGGCGTAAGGTAAGATGATACCTGACCCACCACTCCGATAGACACTACATGGATGCTTAGTACGGGCAAAGACGAGCCGAGCGCATTATGCCCTAGGGGGTAGTCCGGTGTGCCGATGCCGAGAGCCGACTTGAGCTATAAATTTATAAGAATACGTACTGGGATTAATTCCAGGCACCCCTTATTTGCCGATGATACGCAATTCCACTTTGTTGCGTTCTATCAACGCCCAGTCATAGGTAATACCAAGGCCGGCTCCCTGCGGTACTGGAACGCAACCGTCTGTGTCGATGGCATCTAGCTGATCAGCATAGCCGTCAGCGTAGTAGGGGCCGGACCACGGGTTAGCGCAGCGCGGGTGCAGTAAGTTGATTTCGTAATAATTGCTTAGCTTCAATGCGGCCATCAGTTGCCGGTTAGAGGGTCCGCATGCATGGACTTCCGTATCGATGCCAAGACCCTCGGCGGCGATGGCAATTTTGTAACAACCGGTTACGCCGCCATCCAGGTCTGGGTCAGCACGGGCAAAATCGGTAGCGCCGGCAACTAAGACATCGGTGTTTGTTTCCGGGTTGCGGCTATGTTCATTGATCATGATCGGGGTCTTGATCAGTCGCTTCAGGGCCTGGTGCCCATGGATGGAGATCCCGCCATCAGAATATGGGTCCTCTAGCCAGTAAAAACCAAATTCGTCACAGATCCGGCCAATTTTGATCGCATCGGCAAGGGTCGGCAAATGGCAAGCAGCGTCGTACATCAGGTCCATGCGCCCGCCGACTCTTTTGCCCACGGCACTCAGCATGGCGATCTCACGTTGAACATTTCCGCTGCTCCAGCCATGCATTTTATAACCACGATAGCCCACCTCCAGGCATTGCTCCGCGAAATCGGCGTAGGCTTCTGGTGAGGACAATCCATCCGGATATTCGTCGCCGCGCAGGGTGCTGGCATATGACTTAAGTTTTTTTCGATGTCCTCCGAGAAGTTGGCTGATAGAAGCATCGTGGTGCTTTCCAGCAAGGTCCCATAGCGCGATGTCGAGGGTGCCGACGCCGAACTCGCCCATGTGTTTTGTGGCACGGCGCAGATGAACGTAATTGTTATCTCGTTCCAGTGCTGGTTTGCCAATCAGGCCGTACGCCAAATATTCACAATGCGCCATGAGTACGCCTGTGGCCGCTCGGTTGCCGACGTATTCGCCAATGACACCGGTATCGGCGATCACGCGCACGGCTAGCCGCTTTTGCGGGGTGCCCGGACCGGGATGATAGGCAATTGACGAACCCTGGGTATTGGCCACCAGATTTTCGATGGTGAAGGTGAAGGATGTTAGCTCAATCCGTTCGATTACGGGTGATGTTGGCATGTCTTTGCTATCTCCTCGTGAGGACCGGGTGAACCCTTTTCAGCGCCTTGGGTAATTGTCAATTCGGTTAGCCACACTACGCGGCGCTCGTGCTTTACATCTTGCGCTTGCCGCAACCTTGGCTGCTTTTGCCGGAATTCGATCTTTGGGTTGGGCTGAGCAGATGCCTCAGTAGCCGAAGTCTTCGGCTATTTACTGTCTTCTCAAAATTCACTGTCGTCATAGATGACAGTATAGTTAATTATCGGCAATCCCTGGCACCGCCGTCAAACGGGGTACGCAGTATCGGTGGTTTAAAATGGATGGGAACTTCACGACATGTGCCCGGCGTTTGTTAACCTCGTTGGTGATCCTATGGCAAACACAGAGCGTGCTTTGCCCCAGCGGTATACGTCGCTATGTTATTCTTATTCTCAATATTGACCCAGCAATCTGATTACTGAAGTGGTGCCCGTATGTCTGACCGAGCTGTTGTTCTTATCATTGACGAGAATATTCATCCTGATGGAATAGATTTGTTGCGTAACAAATTTGATCTACGGCATCTGCCTCATACCGCTACTATAGAGGAACTGATTGTCGCCGCGCCCGGGTGCCGTGCCATATTTATCCGTCGCGGTAAGCAGGTTGGACGAAGCCTAATGGAGTCCATGCCGCAGCTTTCTATCGTCGTTCGCCATGGCGTCGGTTATGACAGCGTCGATGTAGCGGCTGCGACGGAGCACGGCATCGCCGTCGGCATTACGCCGGTCAACGCGACATCTGTTTCCGAGCATGTCTTTGGAATGTTGTTGGGATTGACCCGGCGCATCATTGACGCTCAAGTTTCCATGCGTGCGGGGCAATGGGAACCAGGCAGCCTCGTCGGTAGTGAGCTTAACGGAAAGACCATCGGCATCGTAGGTCTTGGTCGTGTTGGTTCTCGTGTCGCCCGCATCGCCAAGGCTTTTAATATGCGAGTTCTTGCCTTCGATCCCTTCGTTCAGGATAATCGATTCAAAGAAATTGGTGTCGAACGGATGGCGATGGATGACCTTCTTGCAGATGCTGATATTGTCACTTTGCATTGCGACCTAACGGATGAAAGCAGGAATTTGATCGATGCCGATGCTATCGGTCGGATGAAAAATACGGCGGTCGTGATCAATGCAGCACGCGGCATGATCGTCGACGAAGCGGCCCTTGTCATGGCGCTGAATGAAGGCCGACTAGCGGGCGCTGCCATTGATACGTTCGAAGAAGAGCCAGTAGACCCGGAACACCCCCTGCTGAAAATGGATAATGTCGTGATGTCGCCACATGTCGCCGGGCAGGCGCAGGAGGTCTTGCG
>CAUZNJ010000138.1:0-5759 GCA_963580965.1 Alphaproteobacteria bacterium
CTCCTGCGAGTTCGGGACCTTCATCGCTGAGCGTTGAAAATAGGGCCGAAATTAAGGAGGGAGAATGAACATCCAAGGCGTAGTATCAATCGCAGCGGTTGGGCAGGCAGCTATCAAGCGGGAAATTCGCCAACACACGGACCCGCGTTTTCTCGCTATCGGCGATGTGCTGCGAGAAGCGGACATAGCTTTCACCAATCTTGAGGCAACCATCCAAGGCGCCTATGGCGGCTGGCCGACCAAGGCTGGCTATGTTGGGATATCACCGCCTGCGGTTCTTGATGCCCTGAAGGAAATGGGGTTTAGCGCCCTGTCGCTGGCCAACAACCATGCATTTGACCTCGGTCCCAATGGTGTCCTTTCGGCGATGGAGGAGGCGGAACGCCGTGGCTTCGTGCATGGGGGGCTCGGCTGCGACTTAGCGTCAGCCTCGGCGCCGTCGATTGGTGAGGTCGGCGGTCGCCGGGTTGCCTTGGTCGCTATCGACGGCGGTCCGGCGCCGGAATCAGCGCTCGCCAAGGATGCGACGGAGAAAGTCGCGTCAAGGCCGGGCTTAAACTATCAACGTATCCTACCTACCTTTATCATTAAGCCCGATGAACTTGCGATGCTAAGTGCCATTAAGGACGAGCTTGGTCATGAGAAGAACGTCCGCCAGTTCCGCAATTTTACCGCTGTCAATTCTAAGGGATCATTTCTTGAGGTGGTGCCTGTTGAAGACAATGAACTGAACTTTTATGGCATGCGATTTCAGGTTGGTGACAAGCGCGAACGGGCCGGTCGCTTGAATCAGGATGATCTCAAACGTAATCTTGCTGCCATAGCCGACGCTAAGGAAAAAGCCGAGGTGGTGATTGTCTATCTGCACCACCATCATTGGGAGGCGGACTGGGAGGAAATTCCCGACTGGACGGTGGCATTTGCCCATGCCTGCATCGATGCTGGCGCCGATATCTACATCAGCCATGGCGTCCCGACGCTTCTTGGAATTGAGGTCTATCGCGGTAAACCAATCTTCTACAGCCTCGGTAACTTCATCTTTCATTCCTTCAATCCGACCTCCTGGTTCCACGACAACACATGGCGCAGCGTCGTCGCCACATCTCGCTTCGGTGATGATGGGAATCTCAGCGAAATTCAGCTCGACCCCATCGTTCTGGGCGGGGAAGAAGCGCTAGAAGCCAAGGATTTCTCCGTTCGCGAGGTGCCGTATATGGCAGGTGCAGCCTACGGAGAGACTATCCTCAATCATCTTGCCAAACGGTCGGCACGATTCGGCACGTCCCTTCAAATCGAAAATGGGCGTGGATACATTCGCTGACGGTGGTCATACTAGAGATTTCATGCCAGATGGATTGAGCTCGTCATCGGTTACCTGGAATGTGTCGTATAACAAACGAGAAAAATAATAAGGCGCCTTTGTACATTGATAGTGAAGGGAGATGCGGAGAGATGGCTACAACCCCGCTTACCATGTTCCAGAAAATCTGGGACCGGCATGTCGTAGCACGCGCACCTGAGGGTGAGGAGCTCCTGTTCATCGACCGTAGCCTAATCATTGAGGGCGCGGCCTTTCTTGGTTTTGACCGGATGCGCATCATGGGACGCACGGTCCGCAAACCCCGCCAGAACATCGCTATTACGGATCACTACCTGCCGACCCTGAATAGGGCTGCGGGCTTGGCGGGAATTGCCAATCCTGAAATCCGCCGGGTTATCGAGATGCAGGAAGAGAATGCTCTTGAGTTCGGCATCGAACACATCAACATGACCGATAAGCGGCAAGGCATTTCGCACGTCATCGCTGGTGAACAAGCAATGGTCCTGCCGGGCATGCTGGTAACATGCAATGACTCGCACACGGCAACCAGCGGCGCGCTTGGTGCTATTGCTATGCCGATCGGTGCGTCGAACCAGCTGAGCCATGTCTTGTCGACTCAAACAGTCTGGCAGCAGCGGCCAAAGATGATGCGCGTCAACATTGAGGGCATTCCACCGGTAGGTATTACCAGCAAGGATATCATCCTCGCCGTCATGGCTAAATTGGGTATTGGTGGAGGCGCGGGGCACGCCATCGAATACGCCGGTGCCGCCGTCCGCGCTTTATCGCAGGAAGCGCGGATGACTATCTGTAATATGTCGGTCGAGGCAGGCGCGCGAATTGGGATGATTGCCCCAGATGATACGACCTTGAACTATTTAAATGGTCGTGCCAGTGCGCCGACCGGTGAACAGTGGGAAAAGGGTGTTGTCTATTGGCGTACACTGCCGACGGATGCTGATGCAGCTTTTGATAAGGAAGTCGGGGTCGATGTCGGCGATATGATTCCGATGGTTAGCTGGGGTACTAGCCCGGAAGATAGCGCGCCGATCACTGGCAGTGTTCCCGAGCCAGCGTCTTATGACGACCCCATTCAGCGCCAGCGGGTCGAACAAGCGCTCGAATACATGCAAATCAAGCCGGGAACTCGCTTTACCGATATTCCTGTCAATCAAGTCTTCATAGGTTCCTGCACTAATAGCCGTATCGAAGATTTGCGCGCCGCTGCCGCTGTTCTTAAAGGCCGTAAAGTCGTTGTTCCCGCCATGGTCTCGCCGGGATCAACGGGCGTGAAGAAACAGGCTGAAGCCGAGGGCATTGATCGAATATTTACCGATGCCGGCTTCGAATGGCGGGACTCTAGCTGTTCTATGTGTAACGGCTCCAACGGCGATATTGTCGAGCCTGGCAGCCGCAGTGCCTCGACCACCAATCGCAACTTTGAAGGCCGCCAGGGCCCTGGTGCCCTGACCCATATCATGAGTCCGCCGATGGTTGCTGCAGCCGCAGTTACCGGCAAACTCACCGACGTCAGGAGCCTCGTTCAATGACCCCGTTCACGACACTGACCGCCCTTGCTGCGCCCCTGGATGTGGTCAAGATTGATACAGGGATGATCATCCCTGGTCGATACAATAGGAAGTATCGCCGTCCTGGGTTTCCCGATTATGCTGAGGCATTTCTCCACGATCTTCGTTTTGACACCGCTGAAAAATTGCGGCCTGACTTCGTCCTTAATCAGCCGGCCTTTCAGGGAGCAGAGATCCTCGTAACGGCCCTCGACTTTGGCTGTGGATCGTCACGAGAAACCGCGGCCTATGCGACCATGGATTTTGGCTTGCGGGCGCTGATTGGGGTCGGCTTCGGCGATATCTTTCATTCCAACTGCCTGCAGAATGGCATTTTAACAGTGGTTCTCCTGCAGCTTGAGATTTCTGAACTGTGGCGCCAGCTCTTGGCGAAGCCCGGATCAAAGGTCACTATTGATCTTGAAAATCAAACTGTCACGACCCCTGAAGGCAACATTTATGCCTTCGATATGGACCCAACACGCAAGCGTCGCCTGCTGTTGGGCCAGGATGATGTTGATGTCACGATGGAGTATATGTCGCAGTTAGAGGCATTCGAAGAAAGCTATCGCAAGGAAATGACTTGGCTAAATTTATGATTTTGTAATGTCAGGGCTTATGTCGCATTAAGTCCGTAGCATCGGGAAAGAGATTTCGTGTCCGAAAATGACCACGTCGGTGACAACTCAGTGGCAGAAAAGGCATCGCCCGCTGATTGGCGGACTTCCGAGGTTCCTGGTTTATCTGAAAAAAGTGGGCCAAGGGTCATTTGCGACTGATGCGGGCATTCCGTCGACAGGTACAGGGAAACAATTTCAGAAAACCTGACTACCTACAGGCTCCAGGCTGTGTTAGACGGTCGTCAGTTGACGCATGGCAAGGCGTCGGAGCAATCATGAAGAATAGACTCGGGAAGCCCTCTATCTTGAGCGGGCGTATAAAAAATTGGAGACGATATGAACGGAGCTGAGAGCCTGGTTAAGACGCTACTCGCCTGCGAGGTGGATACCTGCTTTGCCAATCCAGGTACCAGTGAGATGCATTTTGTTGCGGCGCTCGATCGCATCCCTGGCATGACTTGCGTGCTTGGTCTATTTGAGGGTGTCGTTACTGGTGCCTCCGATGGTTATGCACGCATGACGGACAAGCCTGCTGCGACGCTGCTGCATTGTGGGCCCGGGCTAGCCAATGGACTTGCTAATTTACATAACGCGCGGCGAGCTAAAGTTCCGATAGTCAACATCGTTGGTGATCAGGCAACGCATCATCGCCCGCTCGACGCCCCGCTGACAGCTGATACCGAGGGCTGGGCACGGCCTGTATCTGTCTGGACTCGCACCTCTACCAAGGCAGAAAATGTAGGTGCAGACGCCGCGGTCGCTGTTCAGGCAGCGCGTACTGCGCCCGGCGGCATCGCCAGTCTGATACTGCCGTCCGATGTTTGTTGGGACGGGGGCGGCGTGGTTGGGAATCCGTTGCCGGTGCCGGAAACACCTAAGGTTGATCCGAAGGCAGTCCGGCAAATAGCTAAAGTGCTAAGCTCCGGTGAGCCGGCATTGCTATTCCTCGCCAACGGAGCGCTACGCGCTGGCCCGCTCGCGGACGTGCATCGCATTGCCGAGAAGACGGGTTCGGACGTGCTGGCTATTTCTCATAACACCCGCATCGAAGGCGGCCGTGGGCGGTTTCCCATTGATCGAATTCCCTATCCTATCGATCAATCAGTGCCGAGGCTGGCCAAGTATAAGCACATTATCCTGGTTGGCTCGACGGAGCCGGTGGCATTCTTCGCCTACCCCAACCAACCTGGCGTCTTGCGCTCGCCGGATAGCGATCTGCATATTTTGGCGCGACCGGAACAAGATCTTGGCGACGCTCTGGCTAACCTTGCCGACGAACTCGGTGCGCCGACACCTAAGCCGATAGATCACGGCCCGGCGCCACAGGTTCAAAGCGGTAATCTTACGCCTGAATCCATGGCAGAAACATTGGCTGCACTATTGCCCGAGAACTGTATCGTCGTTGATGAAAGCGTTTCTTTTGGGCGTCGATTTTTTCCATTGACCCGCAATGCTGCACCGCACGACTGGTTGCAGATCACCGGTGGGGCCATCGGCAATGGTTTGCCACTAGCTACCGGGGCTGCTGTTGGGGCACCGTCTCGCAGGGTTGTATCGTTGGAGGCTGATGGTTCGGCTATGTACACGATCCAGGCATTATGGACACAGGCGCGGGAGAATCTGGACGTTACCACCGTCATCTTTGCTAATCGCAAATATCAGATTCTAATCGGCGAGCTGGCGGCGGTCGGCGCCAATCCGGGTCCGACGGCTATGGGGATGCTGGACTTGAGTAATCCCAACCTTGATTTCGTCAGCATTGCCGGTGGCATGGGTATTGAGGCGGCTCGCGCTACTAACCTAGGGCAGTTTACCGACCTGTTCACACAGGCAAATAAGCGCTCCGGCCCGTTCCTGATCGAACTAATGATCTAGAGCGGTTCAACCACAAAAATAAGCGTCCTAAGGGAGCTGATTTACCCTGGGGTTAAGAGGTAGGAGCGGGGTGTGGCCGATTCTATGGGCGGGCCTCTTGACGCGGTCTTAGGGAAAACCGGTCTGCCCTAGCCGGGGTGGCGCTGTAAGTTCGCCTGCTGTGTTATTCGGCTTGCGCGCTGCACAGAATACCTGATGGATTGTCGTATCTTCCCCGATCAGAATGATTCTATTCCTGCTTGGGTGACCCGAAATCGTTTCGGCTACCCGTTGACGGTAATGCTGTCCTCGGGGGCTTCGGAGCGGTCTTTCTTGCCGTAATCTCGGATGACACTGGCGATGCGCAGGCGGTAATCAGAAAATAATTTACTGCGG
>CAUZNJ010000139.1:0-5754 GCA_963580965.1 Alphaproteobacteria bacterium
CCACTCCCCATCCAGCGAATGGCACTTCCACCAAGATATCATGGCCGCGCGGCCCGACATCGAGGCCATCGTCCACACCCATTCGATCCACGCCACCGCCATCGCCATCTGCAACAAGCACCTACCAGCCGTCCATTACATGATCGCCGCCGCAGGAGGCGCAACCATCCGCTGCGCGCCCTACGCCACCTATGGCACGCAGGCGTTATCCAACCACGCCATCAAGGCGCTGAAGGGCCGCAGCGCTTGCCTGCTCGCGAACCATGGTGTCATCGCTACCGGCCCCAATCTGGATAAGGCCCTTTGGCTGGCTAATGAAGTCGAGGTCCTGGCACAGCAATACATTCTCGCCCAACAAATCGGCCGCCCCCATGTCCTGCCAGCAGCAGAGATTAAGACTGTCGTAGAAAAATTTAACACCTACGGACCGAAGAAAAAGGGCTGAGCCAGCTTTTTATCTGACCGGACGATAAAGCCGGTGCTGACGAACTTGGGGAAATAGGGAGACGGATAGATGATGCGGGGGCGCCTCCATTGATGCCTCCCGTCGCCCAGAAAACTACACCGCCAGCAGTCTAAAGGCTATCTGGGCCCGTCAGTCATCAGAATTTAGACCATTTGTCGGATCAGGGCCGCCCTCGTTTCATGCGGAATTGGCGTCGACTTGCGGGTGTTCAAATCCATCAGCACGGTTACGGTCTCCGCCGTCGCCCGGCAAGCGCCATCAACGAATAGGCCCTGGCCGAACTGCACTGACGTGGTCCCAATCTGCGTTACCACAGTGCCTATATGCACCTCGTTAGGCCAATGAATTTCGCCCTGATAATCGAGAGTAATGCGGCGCAGGACCCAGCTCACCCCCGCTGGCGCAAACGATATGCCGCCAGGAAACAGCGCCGCCACCCGGCCGGTCTCGAAGAACGTACAGAACACCGCATTGTTGATATGCCCAAGCCGGTCCGTATCGCCGAAGCGCAAAACATCCTTGGCCCAAACTGGATAGATATCGCGCTTGGTCAGATCTAATCTGGATACATCGTCGGCAGACATCGCATATCTTTCATTATTGACGGCGAACCGTATATGAATACTGCGGCTTTCCCCCGCACTCGAAGAAAGGATGTCGGTCCTGAGCTTGGCCCAGTAACTAACATTGGAGGCCTATATTCCTACCTCCTATTCTCGCGAGCAAGATCGGAGTCTGGTTCAATGACAAGACCAGGTGGCCGATGTCACGGTAATTAACCGTCGCTCGCACCAGTTAATGTATCAATGCCCGTAAAGAAAATGCCAAAATACAAAGAATCTATTTCAAATTTTATCGTTCTTTTTCGGACGATAACTTCTTAACTCTTTAAGTCCAAGGTCGCTAAGTCTTGAACGTGGCCCTGTCGCCTCCGACATCACTAGTAAGGAGTACAACAATTTGATTCGGGCTTTTCGGCAATGCACCGGCTGCCCGATGAAATGTCTGCCAAGCTAGAAAGATTACGAAGCGTAGGGACCACTTACATCCTTCTAACCACCAGCGGATTGCGTGAAAATCTGAAGCGATTCAGCCGGGACGTCATGTCCGAGTTTTATGACAAGATATATTAAATAAGAGGGTGCTGGGGGTATAGACGCAAACCCAAGGAATCAAGGAGGACCAAAATGAAAGACGGTTTCATTAAGACGGCGCATGGCCAGATCCATTATCTCGAAGCAGGCAGCGGACGGCCCATCATCCTTTTGCAGTCCAACGGAAATTCTGCTTACCAATACGATAGCGTCATGGCGCTATTAGCCAAGAAATATCATGTCATCGCCTGGGACCAGCCGGGCCAGGGTGATTCCGACCGCATCACGCGGCACTACTCTGTCGAGGATTATGGCGATGCTGCCATTGCCTTCATAGATGCGCTTGGCCTGGACAAGGCAAACGTCCTTGGTTCCTCCATCGGCGGCGCCATTGCCATCGATCTGGGTGACCGCTACGCCAAACGCATTGACCGGCTATGGGTCATGGAATCACCGATCAAATCCGAGCCAGAATGGGCCGCCCAGTGGCTCGCAACGGAAGAGGCCTGGAGCCAGGTGAACCAGACTTGGGACCAGGTATCAGCGCGTATGCACGACCTGACCAAATCAGTGTTTCAGCGCTGGAATATTGATCGTAGCAAAGCCGGAGTCTGGTGCATGCTTGATGTCATGTGGGCGTTGCGCCTTTATGATGCCCATGCAGCCGTGAAGCGCATATCGACTAAGCATACGATGGGCGTTTTCGGAAATAACAGCCCGCATTCGAAGGTGGCAGGGCCACTCCTGCAAAGAACCGTGCCCGGACTCAAGCTGGAGGTTATGAAGAACTGTGGGCACTTCCCGATGATCGACGATGCGGAAGGACTGGCCCGAATCATGGACGACTTCATAAACGATTAAGGTGAGGATCGGCGGACGAGCGCGGCGGGGGGCTATATTATGCAGCCCACGCAGCAATCACGGCTTTCTGAAATGAAGGGAATACGATGACTATTAAAGGTAAGGCATTCATTGCCGGGGTTTTCGAACACCCGACGCGTAAGGCGCCAGACAAGTCGCTCGCCCAGCTGCATGCCGAGGTGGCAGCTGGCGCACTCGCCGATGCCGGCCTTTCAAAAGACGACGTCGATGGCCTGATCTGCGCCGGTGATGCACCGGGCGGGCTGACATCCATGGCTGACTACATGAACATTCGACCGCGTTTTATCGACTCGACGGAAACCGGCGGCTGTTCCTATCTTATCCACGTCGGCCATGCCGCCCAGGCCATCGCCGCAGGTAAGGCCGATGTCGTTCTAATTTCCCTGGCCGGGCGGCCGCGCAGCGAAGGTATCGCCACGGGTACGGCGCCGCGACTGCGCGACCCCCATCAGCCCGACCAGCAGTGGGAATTTCCGTTCGGGCTGGCGACCGCCAATGGCTATGCCATGTGCGCCATGCGCCACATGCACGAATACGGCACCACAAGCGAGCAGCTCGCCTGGATTAAGGTTGCTGCCTCACACCACGCCCAGCACAACCCCAATGCCATGCTGCGCGACGTCGTGACGGTCGAAGACGTTGTTAATTCTCCGATGATAACCGACCCGCTGCACCGGCTTGACTGCTGCGTCATCAGCGACGGTGGCGGTGCGCTGATCGTCACGCGCGAAGAAATCGCCCGAAGTCTAAAAAAGCCAGTGATCAAAATCATCGGCGCCGGCGAATCAATAAAACATCAGGCCGGCGGCAACGTTGACCTCACCAGTTCCGCCGCCGTTCAGTCAGGCAAGACAGCCTTCGCCGAGGCCGGCGTCAAGCATGCCGACATCAAGTACGCTTCGATTTACGACAGCTTTACCATCACCGTTCTCATACAGCTCGAGGACCTAGGCTTCTGCGAAAAGGGCCAGGGCGGCAAGTTCGTCTCCGACGGCAACCTAATCTCCGGCATTGGCAAGCTGCCTTTCAACACCGACGGCGGCGGCTTATGCAACAACCACCCCGCCAATCGCGGTGGCATGACCAAGGTCATCGAGGCCGTCCGTCAATTGCGCGGCGAAGCACATCCAAAGGTCCAAGTAGCCAATTGCGATATCGCTCTGGCCCACGGAACCGGAATGCAGCTCGGTGCCCGCCACGGCGGTTCCACCCTTATTATGGAGCGGGAGTAAACCAAGATGAAAACAAATGAACGCCCCATCCCCGCGCCGGTAATCAATGTTGAGACCCAGCCTTTCTGGGATGCGGCTAAGGAAGGCCGCTTCTTGGTTAAGAACTGTACTGGCTGCGGCAAGACCCATTGGTATCCGCGCGCGCTTTGTCCCTTCTGCTTCAGCGACAAGACCGAATGGAAGGAAGGTGCCGGCACCGGCACCATCTACACCTACAGCATCATGCGCCGCGCCAAGGTTCCCTATGCCATTGCCTACGTTACCCTGGCCGAAGGGCCAACGATGATGACCAACATTGTCGACTGCGACTTGAATTCAATCCGCATTGGCCAATTGGTAAAGGTAGTATTCAAGCCGACTGAAGAAAACGGCCCGCCGGTACCAATGTTCACACTTTCCTGAGGCACCAACCATGACCTATCAGTCCATCAAGGTCCGTAAGCTGACGCCACGCATCGGCGCCGAAATTTCCGGCGTCGATCTAGGCAGCAATATCAGCAACCACCAATTCGACGAAATTCGAACTGCGTTCCTAGATAATCAGGTAATTTTTTTCCGTGATCAGAAAATGTCGGTCGAACAGCAAAAGGCATTCGGCCGGCGCTTCGGCAAGTTGCACAAGGTTCCCAACCCGCGCTTTCCGGTGAACGGCGATCCCGAAGTCCTGGGGATCAAGGCCGACGAGACGTCGACCCATGTATCTGGTGACATTTGGCATTCCGATACAACGTCAGCTACTACCCCACCCCTGGGGTCGATGCTGTACATGCACGAAGTGCCGGAGAATGGCGGCGGCGATACAATGTTTGCCAGCATGTACGCCGCCTTTGAGGCACTATCCGATTCGATGAAGAAGTTTTTATCGGGACTAACTGCCATTCATGATGGTGCACAAGTATACCTCGGCAAAGGCCGCCCGCCGCCCACCGGTGACATTCCCCGCACCGAACATCCCGTGGTACGTCCGCATCCGGATACCGGGCGAAACGTGCTATTCGTCAACCGCCTGTTTACATCTCACATCGTTCAGCTTGCACCCAAGGAAAGCGACGCCTTGCTCGAGATGCTTTATCAGCATGCGGCATCACCAGAATTTCAATGCCGCTTCAAATGGGACGTTGGCTCTGTGGCCTTCTGGGATAATCGCTGCGCCCACCATTACGCGGTATGGGACTACTTCCCACATCGCCGATACGGTCACCGGATCACGATATCCGACGGGTAGCCCTACAGTTCCTGGCCACACGTGAGCACGAGCACCAGCACCATCCCGAGTAAGACGGCTGATGGTGGACGGCGGCGCTCCTATCATCGATAGTCTTGTACACAGCCGAATCGCGGACGACACCATGCTCGACATCACCATTCCCATCTCGCCGGGGGAACTGATCGACAAGATCACCATCCTCGAACTCAAGCTCGAAAATATTATCGAGCCATCCAAACTTGCCAACGTCCGCCGAGAATGGGGTATGCTGATAGCCGTCCGTGATGCCGCCGTACCGACGTCTCCCGAAAACGACGGCCTCACCGCCGATCTCAAGGCCATCAATGCCCGTCTGTGGCGCATCGAAGATGATATTCGTGACTGTGAGCGGCGCAAGGATTTCGGACCGGATTTCGTCGCCCTAGCCCGCTCCGTCTACATTAATAATGATGACAGGGCGCGGCTAAAGCAGTCAATCAACCACTTGCTCGGCTCTGCAACCGTCGAAGAAAAATCCTACCAGCAATACTAAGGCCCGCCCGTGCGCCTACTTACCGCCCTCGTCGACCTGTACCAGCACCTGCGTCGCAGAAACCATCGGCACGCCGCGCCGCGCGGTGTAGTGCTGATATCCTCCGGCGGGCTCGGCGACACCGTTTTGCTAGCCACCGTCTTTGAGCGTTTTGCTAAGCTTGCCATAGAAGGTGAGCACGTAACCCTAATTCTACGCCAGGACGCCGCCCCCATGGCTTTCCTATTCGATGGGATCGCCATGGTCGAGACCATTGATTACAGCCGCCTGGATCGTCAGGCCACCTATCGCCATCGCACCCTCAGCAACTTGCATAACCAGAACTTTCGCCTCGCTATTTC
>CAUZNJ010000140.1:0-5723 GCA_963580965.1 Alphaproteobacteria bacterium
CTTGAGGCTGGAAACAGCCGGTCGATGGTCTCGTGATGCTCGCGACGAACATATTCGGATTTTCCGCCAATAAGGAATAAAACCGGGCCGGGGTAACGCCTCCTATGTGCATCGGGGAATTCTGAAAGATCCCTGTGTCCGGCGTCGATGGCATCAAGGTTAAAGGGCCAGGTAAGGCCGTCTTCTGTGGTGACAAGATTGCTGGTGAGGAAGGTGCAGGTGGGGGCATCATCGATTTTTTCACCGAGGCGTTGTTCGGCCTCGGCGCGGCGGGTAAGGCCCGATAGGTCGGTTTCCCGCATTGCTCGGATCAAGGCGGCATGATGAGGCTGATAAGCAACCGGTGCGATGTCGGCAATGATCAACGCGCTGATCAATTCCGGTTGTTCCAAGGCCAAGGTCATGGCTGTCTTGCCGCCCATGCTGTGGCCCAACACGACGGAGCCTTGGAGCCTATTGGCTGCGATATATTCGTGCAGGTCGTCGGCCATCTGGGTGTATGTCATCGATGGGTGGCGAGGTGAGGCGCCGTGATTGCGGGCATCGAGAAGGTGGATGCGACGAGTTCCTTGGAGCTGCCGGGCAACTCCGCTCCAGTTCCGCGCGGAACCGAACAGGCCATGTAGGAAGATTAGCGGTGGGCCGTTGCCGGAAACCTGGGCGGTGAGCTTCATTGCATCAGGTCGCGCATGCCATTCGCTGATATTCGCTAAATGCGAGATACAGGTGATAAAAGCTGGTTGCGGGGGCGGTCTTGGCAAAGCCAGTGCCGTCGCGGCGCAGGTGATCTTGCCAGACGCCGTGGCCGGTCGAGAGGTAGCAGTTGAAGATGCCTGCTAGAGTGAGTTCGGCGCGTGCCATTGCCTGATCGTCGCTACCAGATTCCGCCATGGCGAGGTGGCCCTTCAGAGCTTCGGTCTGCACCCATAGGCGCTTGCTATCTTGGCGGATGGCACCGTCCCGGCCGACGGCATCATATGTGAGGGCATCGGCGGTGTCGGTACCATGCTCGAAAGCAAACTTGTAAAGGGTCGTTGCCAGATCGCGGGCGGAGGCGTCGCCACTAAGGCCGGCATAATGGTGCAGCAACCAGGTCCATTCGTAATGATGGCCGGGCTCAAGGTGGGTGCCTTTATCGCCGTGCGCCGGCTTCCAGTCTACGGTATAGAACTCGCCAAGTGTGCCAGTGGCGGCGTCTATAAAATGTTCTCGCATAAGATGATAAAGGGAGGCGGCGCGGGCACGATATTTGAGATCGCCGGTCGCTTCATATAGGGACATCATGGCTTCGAATAAATGCATGTGCGGATTTTGGCGGCGTGGGAGGGTATCAGGGATGGATTCGCGATAGCCACCATTGTTGGCGCCAAGCTGTTCGTCGAGAAATTCGATCGTGCGGTGGACCCAATTGAGCACGGCAGAATCTCCAAAGGCTCGGTAATGCCAGGCGAATGCATTAAGGGCGAAAGCCTGCTCATAAGTTTCTCGGCGTCCATCAGCAACTTGGCCGTTGGTGTCGAGGGCGAAGATAAAGCCACCGTCCGGGTGCCAATAACGCTCCGTAAGAAAAGTGAGGCCAGCATCGGCGGCCTTCCGTGCTGGGCCGTCCCAACCTTCGATGGCGGCGTGGCAGAAAACGTATATCTGACGTCCTTGCACTCGCATTCGGCGCAAAGGCGATGGCACAGGTTTGCCATCAAGGGAGAGTTGTTCGGCAAAACCGCCTTTGGGGTCCATGCCGACACTGGACCAGACCGGCAGGGATTGCTCGAATAACCAGCGACGAACGGTGCCAGAGGGTAGGGCCGTCACGAGGTTTCGCCCGAGACCATGAACGCATGATAGCCTTCCGCAAGCGCTATGGTGACGGAACCGGCATGGCCATTGCCGATCACCTTATCATCAATTTTAGTGACCGGCATGATGTAAGAGGAGGCGCTGGTTAGAAAAGCTTCGGAGGCTTCTTTAGCTTCGGCAACTGAGAAACTACGTTCAATGAATGTTAGGCCAAGCGCTTTGGCTAGTGCCAGGGTGCGCCGCCGGGTCACTCCCCACAAGATGTCCTCTGTTGGTTGGCGGGTAATGAGCTGCTTGTTGGCAGTAACAATCCAGGCATTAGAGGAGGAACCCTCGGTAATGTGACCAACCTCGTCAGTCATCCAGGCATCGGAAAAACCGGCATCTAGCGCCTGTTGTTTGGCCATGGCGTTGGGGAGCAGGTTGGTGGTCTTGATGTCGCGGCGGTGCCAGCGAATATCGGGTACGGTCTTGATGGCGATGCCGGGGGCGATGGAATCAAGATTGAGGGGCGTCACGCGCCGGGCTGTCATGATGACGGTCGGGGCGGTCCGGGCGCGCATGGGGGCGGCGTTGCGCGGTGCCGTGCCGCGGGTCACCTGCATATAGACGATACCGTCGACGATCTTGTTGCGGCGAACCATTTCCCGCGTGATGACGCCAATGGCAGCGCGGGACATTGGCGCTGGAATGCGCAACTCGCCGAGGGAGCGTTCCAGGCGTTCCATATGCGGTTCTTCATCAACTGGCTTACCACGATTGATGAGCACGACTTCGTAGACCGAATCGGCAAACTGGAGGCCACGATCCTCGACAGGAATGGAGGGATCAGAGATCGGCAAATAACGACCGTTGACGTAGGCGACTCGGCTCATTGCGGAGCATCCATATGTTTATGTCGCGGGGCTTCACCCGAGTGGCTCCCATGGTGGCGAGGGCCATAACTCAGGTCAAGGGGGTGAGTCAGATTTAGCGCTCAAGAACGCTGGAAAAAATGCGCGAATAATCCCTTATCCCTCAGCAAAGAATGCCGCCTAGGTGGGGTCAGTCTGAGTGTTATGTTCTCAAAAAAGAGGGCCGCCTCGCAGCAGCCCAAGTCGGTTTTTGAGGGGAAGACAAAGCACTATGCCGTGCCGCCGAATTATTTTGGCATGGGCAGGAATTTGACGTAGGTGGTGACGGCTTCTTCGACTGTGCGCGATTTATCGAGGGTTGCCCGGGTTTCCTCGGCATAGGGCGTCTTGGCCAGGGTCCGGTGAACGGCTGCGGCGCCCAAATGGAAGTGCGGCGTAACGCCAACGGATTCGAACGTCTGGGCGATTTCTTCCATCTCGCGGATCCAGCGGCCGGAATCGGCGGGCAGGAACGGGACCGCCTTCTGCATGGCTTCCCACGCGGCCTTTTGACTCATCAGCAACTCAGAGCGCAGCACATCGCCCAGGCCAAGCGCCTCGGCAGTGGTCATTACGGCGGTATGCAAAGTGGTCGTTCCTTTAGTCAGGGCCGCGTAAACCATCTTTATGCCCGATGCGCGGCCGATGTCGTTGCCGATGGGGCAGACCTGAATACCGTGACCGTCGAGAGTCTGTAGCGGTGTGGTGTCAGGCCCGCTGGCATAAAAACGTGGTGGATTGCCGCGTCCTGGCGATGGGCCAATGATGCCGGCGTCAATATAGAGGGCGCCAGCGGCGGAAATGACCTTGCCGATGCGCTTGGTAGTATCGGGTGAGATGGCGTTGCATTCGGCATAGGGTGGTTTCTTGCCGGCCTTCTTCATGGCGGCGGCAATCTGATGGGCTGCGTCTTCGGCAGATTCGGGCGGCATGATCGACAGCACGAGGTCTGCCTCCGATACCATGGCCTCAAGCGAACCAGCATCGCGCATATTGGCGGTCTTTGCCCGCTGGTGCGAAGCTTCGCCGCGTCCGGCGAGACAGGTGATGACATTGTTGCCGTTTTCGCCAAGAACGCGGCCGACGGCATGGCCCATATCGCCGGGACTGATGATGGCAACACACTGCGTTTTCATAGTTTTCTCCGTGACCGATTGATATGAGGATAAATGGCAGGAAGGCCATGTCCATTCGTTATAAAATGAGAATACACCGGAATGGCCGGAGAATCAGGAATCGTATTATGCGTTATTTCGCGGCGGGGAGGGATTAGCTTAGAATATAGGGAACGGATGGGAGTGCTATGCGATGCTGACCGAGATTCCTTGTGTGCTGATGCGGGGTGGAACGTCCAAGGGTCCGTTCTTCCAGCGCAAGGATCTGCCCGAGGGCCGTGAGGCCATGGGCCGCGTTCTACTGGCCGCTCTGGGCGCGCCCGACGGACGGCAGATTGACGGTGTCGGGGGCGCCCAGACGGTAACTAGCAAGGTTGCCATCATCTCGAAAAATCCTGGAGGGCCGAACCATGTCGATTACCTATTTGCCCAAGTCGAGTTTGAAAAGAACTATGTCGACTGGGGGCCTACCTGCGGCAATATGGTCATTGCAGTCGCTCCATACGCAATTGAGCAAGGCTTGGTGCCGGTACAGGGCGAGACAACATCTGTCATTATTCATAGCGTCAATATTGACTCCATTATTGAGGCAGTGGTGCCGACGCCTAACGGAGGGGTGGAATACGAAGGCGATTGGTCCATCGATGGCGTGCCAGGCACGGCGGCGCCGGTTCTCATAAATTTTCTCGATGCCGTCGGTTCCAACACTGGCAAGCTGCTGCCGACGGGTAATCTGCGCGACACTATCCAGGGCATCGAGGTGACGTGCATCGATGTAGCCATGCCGATGGTCATCGCCAGGGCGAGCGACATGGGCAAGACCGGCTATGAATTGAAGGATGAACTGGACCCTGATTCGGCCTTCTTTGCCCGCTTGGAAAGTATCCGCCGTGAGGCCGGCGAACGCATGGGCATGGGTGATGTGTCCCAGAGCGTCATGCCTAAGTTTGGAATGCTTGCGCCGCCTAAAAATGGTGGGCACGTCACGTCACGTTATTTCGTGCCGCAGAACCTGCACCCAACCCATGCTGTAAGTGGGGGGATCTGCGTGTCTGCGTGCATTGCCTTGGAAGGTTCCATAGCCGATGGTATCGCTAGGCCCCTTGAGGGCAATCAGCCGCAGGTGCTGGTTGAACATCCGATCGGTACCATGGAAGTTGCCTTGACGCTAGGCGAGAAAGACGGGAAACGAACTATCGGCCGCGCCGGGGTCATCCGTACGGCGCGGCGCCTGATGTCGGGCGACGTTGCCATTCCTGGTCAGGTCTGGCCCGGGTAGGCGACTAAAGTGTGGGTCGTGTAATTTATCCAAAAGCTGGTGAATTTTCCGGCCTTAGATCAACATCTTTCCCTGTGCTGCCTCATGCCATGCGGCAAGGAAGTCGCCCAGGTGGGAGCGTTCGCCGCGCTCGGATTCGAGCATGCTGACTAAATCGGCGACGGCCCGGTTATGGCTATCGCGTTCCATGCCGCCAGTGTGTAGCTGGTGGCGTAGGTAGACCAGATAGGTGTTGAGAACATTGGTCTCGCAATAGTCGCGGATGCTGGAGAGCCGTCCATCGTCGTACATGCCCGCAACATCGGCACCGGACGGGCCGAATTTTCCAGGTAGGCCAAGGACAGCGCAGACTTCATTGAGCCGCACCCGAGATGAAGCGCCGTAGTCGGACAAGACTTCCAGAAGATCGCAATGCCAGTCCGGGCTATAACGGCTGGTGTAGCTGTTCCATTTGTCGCCGGCGCCGTAAAGGTGCGGGGTGGAAATACCATGAACCATGGCACGGTAGCGTAGTACGGGCAGATCGAAGGTGCGGCCGTTAAAGCTAACTAGCCGCGGACGGATGCGTTCGAAGTAGGCAAAGAAACCTTCGATGAGCTGCTTTTCGCTCCAGCCTTCGTCGCCGCTGCTGCGCAGTTC
>CAUZNJ010000141.1:0-5706 GCA_963580965.1 Alphaproteobacteria bacterium
AACATAATCGACCTGTCGGCGAGCGCGAATCAACCGATGCTGCTCGACGGCGGTCGGCTAGCTATTACCTACAATGGCGAGATCTATAACTATCGAGCGCTGCGCGATGAACTAATCGCTGAGGGCTGTGTTTTCAAGACCCACTCCGATACTGAGGTCATCTTGCAACTCTATGACCGTGACGGTCCGGACATGGTTGACCAGTTACGCGGTATGTTCGCTTTTGCCCTGTGGGACAAGACGCGTCGCGGTGTGCTGCTGGCGCGCGACCCCTTCGGCATTAAGCCTCTGTATGTAGCCGATGATGGACGCACCTTGCGATTCGCCTCTCAGGTTAAGGCGCTGCTGGTGGGAGGAAGCATCAATACGGCGCCCGATCCCGCCGGTCATGCCGGTTTTTTTCTGCTTGGTAGCGTGCCTGACCCGCATACTCTTTACGCGGGAATTAGTGCCGTGTCGGCCGGTTCGACTTTGTGGGTCGATGCCACGGGTGTTGGTAACGCCAGGCGTTATTTTTCTCCCGCTGATATACTGGCACAGGATGGCGGCGTCGCGGCCGACCTGGGCGAGGCGCTGCGCGACAGCGTGAAGCATCACCTGGTGGCTGACGTTCCTGTCGGCGTATTCCTGTCGGCGGGAAGGGATTCAACTACCATTGCCGCCTTGGCTGCTGCGGCTGGAAATGCTGCTAACCTCGATACTATCACGCTGGCCTTCGACGAGTTCCGTGGGCTGGCGATGGACGAGGCGCCGCTGGCGGAGATGGTAGCTGCCGGACTTGGATCGCGTCATGTTACTCGGCGATTAACGGGATCGGACTTTCGCCATGACCTAGATCATCTGCTTGCCGCTATGGATCAGCCGACCCTGGACGGTGTAAACACCTATTTCGTTGCTAAGTGCGCCCGCGAGGCAGGGCTTAAGGTGGCTCTTTCGGGTATGGGTGGAGATGAGATGTTCGGCGGCTACGATACCTTCACCTTATTGCCGCGTCTCGTCGGCGCGATGGGCTGGATCCCGGGGGGCGCTCGGCTCGGAACTTTGCTACGCAAGGCGGCGATGCCCCTCGCCGGCAAGGTAGGTCCGGCCAAGGCGCTTAGCCTGTTGGAATTTGGCACCCACTATGGCGATGCCTACATGCTGCAGCGCGGCCTCTACATGCCGTGGGAACTGCCCCTAGTGATGGATGCGGATATGGCCCGCGATGGACTTGCCGCCCTCAACCTGCGCCACCAGCTCGATAAAACCCAAATGGCGATCGGTCTGCCCCGGCGCAAGATTATCGCCCTCGAAATGGCCTGGTATATGAAGAACCAGTTGCTGCGCGATGCTGACTGGGCGGGTATGGCGCATGGGTTGGAAATACGGACGCCGCTTGTCGATGCCTTTCTGTTTAGGTCATTGGCTCCGGCGCTGGGTGCCAAAGACGGGCCGGATAAGGCGGCGATGGCGCAAACGCCGCATAAGCCTCTGCCCGAAGCCGTACTCAGCCGGGCGAAGACCGGCTTTGCTGTTCCGATGCGCGACTGGATGCGTGGTGGGGCCGAGGACGGCGGCGGCGAACGCGGCCTGCGCGGCTGGGCGCGCACCGTGTATGGTGCTTTCACCGCGTCATGAGCGACATATCTGAACAGGTACTGCCTATGGAATTGGAAATAGAAGAAGCTCTGAATCTCCGCCACGCCGAGAAGATGGCGAAGAAGAAAGCTGTGCGCGACCGCATGCTCGCCACCAAGACAGAAGAGCGTGGGTTGGTCATTGTTCATACTGGCAAGGGCAAGGGAAAAACGACCGCGGCTATGGGGTTGGTCATGCGGGCCCTCGGCCATGGCTTCAAGGTGGGCATTGTCCAATTCGTTAAGGGCGTCTGGGAAACCGGCGAGCGTGAGGTGATCAACCACTTCCCGGATCAGGTGACCATCAAGGCAATGGGTGAGGGCTTTACCTGGGAAACCCAGGACCGCGAGCGCGACATTGCGGCGGCGCGAGCCGCCTGGGAGGCCAGCAAGGCGATGATTGCTGACCCTGCCTATAAGATGGTGTTGCTTGACGAACTCAACATCGTGCTGCGTTACGGCTATTTGCCCATCGAGGATGTGGTTGAAACCCTGCGCGGTAAGCCGTGTGATCTGCATGTAATAGTCACCGGGCGCAACGCCAAGGAGGAACTGATCGACGTTGCAGATCTCGTCACGGAGATGACCCAGATAAAGCACCCTTTCCGCAGCGGAGTTAAAGCCCAGGTGGGTATCGAGTTCTAATACCAAGCTACTCGCGCTTTCAGACAATCTTAACGCCGAGAACCGTGGCATCATTCCCGTCCAACAGGAGCCTCGTCAAAATGCCCTTTGTGAAAAGTCTTTTAGTCATAGTCACGCTCGTTCTAATCGCCGGCTGTGCAGAGCTAGGGCGGACGTCTGATGAAGCGGCGCGCGAGATCGTCCACCAGGCCAAGGGCACGTTTCAGCGCATCAGCACCCACGCAGATTTGGCGCGTCTGAACGTCAAGGGATTTCTGGATGGTGCGCGCGGCATCGTTATCCTGCCGTCCGTCGTTAAAGCTAGTTTTATCGGCGGCGCCGAGGGTGGTGACGGGGTAATGCTGGTGCGCGGTTCGGATGGCGTTTGGAGCGATCCGGCTTTCTACACCATGGCGGCGGGCAGTTTCGGCATGCAGCTTGGTGTGCAGGGAGCAGAAATGATCATGGTTCTGCGCAGTCATAAGGCGGTTGAGGCAATTATAAACGATCAGGGAAAGATGGGCATCGACGTTGGCTTGGCCGTTGGCCTCGTAGGCCTGGGAATCGAAAAATCAACTTCCACCAATGTTGGCGCTGACATTACGGTCTACGCCAATCCCTTTCTCGGCTTTTATGGAGGTTTAAGCATCGAGGGCGCGGCCTTGGTGCGCCGCAACGATCTTAATAGGGCCTATTACGGAGAAGAGGTTTTGCCAGGCGCCATCCTGCTTGAGCGCAACGTCCACAATCCTAACGCCGATCAACTGAAGGCGGCCCTTGTCGCGCGCTGAAATGGCCGGACGTATGGGCCAGGCCCTAATGCTGCAGGGAACTGGTTCAGATGTCGGAAAGTCCCTGCTCGCTGCGGGTCTCTGCCGGGTCTGCCTTAAGCGCGGGCTTAGCGTGCTGCCTTTCAAGCCCCAGAACATGTCCAACAATGCCGCCGTTACCGATGATGGCGGCGAGATTGGCCGCGCCCAAGCCTTGCAAGCACTTGCGGCTGGGGCCGTCCCTAGTGTCCACATGAACCCTGTGCTGTTGAAGCCGGCCTCTGATGTTGGTGCCCAGGTGGTAGTGCGCGGGAAAGTCGAGGCGACGACCGACGCACGCGGCTATCACGCGCTCAAGTCGACCTTGCTGCCGCGCGTCATGGAGAGCTTCAACGTGCTGCGCGGCTCGGCTGATATCGTTATTGTTGAGGGTGCTGGCAGCCCGGCGGAGGCTAACCTTCGTGCCGGTGATATTGCCAATATGGGGTTTGCACTGGCCGCCGGCGTGCCCGTGGCGCTTATTGGCGACATCGAGCGGGGTGGTGTGCTAGCTAGTCTGGTCGGCACGCATGCTCTCTTGGCGGATGACGAGCGCGCACTGGTGGCCGGCTACATCGTTAATAAATTTCGCGGTGATGCCACCCTATTCGAGGATGCTATCGGGATAATCGAAACCCACACGGGTTGGGCAAGCTTTGGTGTTTTACCGTGGTTCGACGGCGCCCGGCATCTACCCAAGGAGGATGCCTTGGCGCTCGACAAAGGCGCACTGGAAAAAAGCCAGGGCCGGGTTGTGATTGCGGTGCCGCGCCTATCGCGTATTGCCAATTTCGACGATCTCGACCCTTTGGCCGCCGAACCGGATGTCGATCTGCGTTTGATTCAGCCCGGGGAGGCTCTGCCAGGTGACGCTGATCTAGTTTTGCTTCCGGGCACCAAGGCGACGCTGGCTGATCTCGCTTTTTTGCGCGACCAGGGCTGGGATGCGGACATCGTTGCGCATCATCACCGTGGTGGCGTGGTCATCGGATTGTGCGGCGGCTATCAGATGCTAGGCCGTCGCATCGCCGATCTCGACGGGGTTGAGGGGCTAAAGGGCGAAGCCCAGGGCCTTGGTCTGCTTGAGGTGGACACCGTACTAGCGGGGGACAAAACATTGGGCCGCGCGGTTGGGATTGAGGTGGCATCCGGTGAAAGGCTACACGGATACGAGATCCACCTCGGCAAAACGGCTGGGCCAGACCTCCGGCGGCCGTGGTTCAAGCTAGATGACGGTCGTCTTGAAGGTGCCATCTCCACCGATGGCCGGGTGATGGGGTGCTATCTGCACGGCTTGTTTGCTGCGGATAGATTCCGCCGTTCATTTCTCCAACGCCTTGGCGCTTCGGTTTTTGCCGGGGAAGCAGATGCAGCGCGCATCGAAACGGCCCTCGACGGACTTGCCGCGCATTTGGAATTGCATCTCGATATTGATGCTCTTCTGGCGGTTGCTCGATAGTCTTGTGCTGGCTGTTGAAGCTCCACATCTAGAAATTAAAGTTGGCGCGGATAGCTAGCAGGACGGTGGTTGCTAGAAACTGGATTATGCAGGCAGCGACGAAGAGGTGCAGGGCGCGGCGGATGTCCGCGTGGGTGGCCTGTGTGGTACCGACGCCTATCCAGCTGTCATGGATGGCTTGTTGGCTATAGTGGCGTGGCCCCGCTAACGCTAGACCGAGCGCACCGGCCATTGCGGCCTCGGGCCAGCCGGCGTTGGGAGACCGGTGACGCGTCGCGTCGCACCACATGGTGCGCAGTGCCGCTAAGGGCGCTCCACCTGAAACGAAGAGGGCCGCCGCGGCAATAAATAGCCCGGAGAGGCGGGCTGGCACTAGATTTAGTAGATCATCAGTACGAGCCGCCGCCATACCAAAGGCACGGTAGCGGGGCGACATATGGCCAACCATGCTGTCCATGGTGTTGACGGCTTTGTAGGCAAGTATGCCTGGGAGGCCAAAAATCACATACCAAAAGACAGGCGCAACGACGGCGTCGGAAAAATTCTCGCCAAGGGACTCAATGGCGGCACGGGCAATTCCATATTTGTCAAGGCTTTCGGGGGCCCGCCCGACGATATGGGCGACAGCCCGCCGTCCGCCGCTTAAACCATCGTCGCGCAAGGCCCTGCCGACGGCGCGGACGTGAACAAATAGGCTGCGCTGAGAAACCATTAACACCATGATAAATAGCTCAAGCGCCTGTCCGGCGATCTGGTGGGTGGCAAGCATGGTGATGCCATAGCCGATGGCGGCTGCTAGCCCAGCAATTAGTAGCACCAACACGATTCCAAGCAAGTTCCGGTTGCGCTCACTCCGATGTTCACGGTTAAGCTTATTTTCAAGGAAGCCGATTAAGTAGCCCAGGGCAGCGATGGGGTGTGGAACCCACCGGAATAGGGGTGCCATTTCGCCGACGAAGGCGTCAAGAATCAAGGCGCCAAGCAGTAATGCTAGGGGATCGTATCTTCGCGCGCCGCCGGCCATGCCTGTCAGGAATAAATCAATGATTTCCATCCCCTAGTGCTGCTCCTTGTCAGAATTTAAGGCATGTCGGCTCTGGCAAGTGACAGACACCGGGGTGCTCCCTATAGTCGCCTCTCATTTCTTTGCCGGCCGAATGCCAAGACTAGCCGGTGCATCCTAACTTACCACGCCCGA
>CAUZNJ010000142.1:0-5705 GCA_963580965.1 Alphaproteobacteria bacterium
ATTTTATGTCACTAGATTGCGGGGATACGTTTACGTGCGTGAGATTAAATTAACGCTAATAAACATGCTTTTTTTTCAGCGAAGGATGGTCATCCCTGCGGCTACAATGCTTATCGCGTTAGTTATTTTAGTTGCTCCATGGCGTGGTGGGGCTCAGACAGTTCAGGTGCCTCAGTCAAGCGAACAGATTCAGCTTTCGTTCGCGCCATTGGTTCATAATGCTGCTCCTGCCGTTGTAAATATTTTTACCCGCAAGGTGATCCGCCGTCGTCAAGTTGCTCCCCTTTTTGATGATCCTTTTTTCAGGCGATTCTTTGGTGAAGGTTTTGGTCGGTCTAAGGGACTTGATCGCGAACATGTGCAGAATTCCCTTGGCTCCGGCGTCATTGTCGACCCTAAGGGCGTCATCATCACCAATCACCACGTGGTTGAGGGCGCTGATGAGATAGTTGTTGTGCTTTCTAATCGTCGCGAAATGAAAGCGCGTGTTATTGGCGCTGACGAACGTACGGATCTAGCGGTGCTCAAGGTTGAGGCTGACGTGGTGCTGCCCCATTTAAAATTTCGTGATTCCGATGACTTGCAGGTAGGTGATTTGGTGTTAGCCATTGGTGATCCGTTTGGTGTTGGCCAAACTGTCACTAGCGGCATTATTTCGGCACTGGCGCGCACACAAGTTGGTATATCGGATCTTAACTTCTTCATTCAGACCGATGCTGCGATTAATCCGGGCAACTCAGGCGGCGCACTTGTGACCATGGATGGACGATTGGCCGGCATAAATACGGCAATCTTTTCAAAGACGGGAGGTTCACACGGTATCGGATTTGCTATTCCGTCTAACATGGTTCGAGCCGTTTTGTCTGGTATGACCCAGGAAGGCCAAGTCGTGCGTGCTTGGTTTGGCGCACGAGGACAACCCGTTACTTCGGACATAGCTGCATCTTTGGACCTCGAGTTTCCTTCAGGCGTGCTTATTCAAGAGGTATACTCTTCGGGCCCTGCAGACATTGCCGGTATGCAAATTGGTGATGTGGTTCTATCTATTAATGGTCTACCGGTTGATGATACGGGTGCTTTACGTTTTCGCATCGCGACTCTGCCGATTGGTGGCAGCGCGGGCATTTCCATCTGGCGGTCGGGTAAGACCCGTGATCTGCGTATCAGATTGGTAGCACCACCGGAGGATCCGCCGCGTTCAGTTGTCGAACTAGACGGCCAACACCCCTTGTCTGGTGCTGTTATAGCCAATATGTCACCAGCTCTTGCGGAGGAGTTAGGGGCGGATCCGTTTTTGCGGGGTGTTACTATTCTTGACGTCAAACCAATGAGCCCGGCGAGCCGCTTGCGGTTTCGGTCGGGCGACCTTGTGCGGGCTATCGCTAATGATAAGATTAATGACGTCGCTGACGTCGTGTTTTTCCTCAAGAAACCTACGCAAAATTGGCGTATCACGATTTTTCGTGACGGACGTGATGTAAGCTTGGAATTTGTTAGGTGACCACTCTGTTTGAATCTCAGGCACCTAGGCCGCTTGCGGATCGCCTGAGGCCCGGGCGCCTAAATGAGGTTGTAGGCCAGGATCATTTATTAAGGAGCGACGGTCCTTTGGGCCGCATGCTTGCCATTGGACGGCTTGCTTCTGTTATCCTTTGGGGACCGCCCGGAACAGGAAAAACGACGATTGCCAGGTTGCTTGCGGAGCAGAGTGACCTTTATTTTGAGGCCCTGTCGGCAGTGTTTTCTGGCGTTGCTGATCTTCGCAAGATATTTGAGAAAGCCTGTCAACGGCGCAGCATCGGTCAGGGGACGTTGCTATTCATAGATGAAATTCACCGATTTAATAGGGCCCAACAAGATGGATTTTTGCCCTATGTGGAGAACGGGACGGTTATCCTGGTCGGAGCTACAACGGAGAACCCCTCTTTTGAATTGAATGCAGCGCTGCTTTCTCGGTGCCAGGTTCTCGTCCTTAATCGGCTTGACGATGCTGCACTTGAAAAGTTGTTGACCAAGTCGGAGGCCGAGGCCGAAAAAATATTGCCGTTAACATTGGATGCCCGCGCTGGTTTGCGCGCAATGGCGGATGGTGATGGGCGTTATCTTTTGAATATGGTCGAGGTACTGTTTAGCGTAGCTGTAGACAAACCGCTTGAGACGGGGG
Source organism: Alphaproteobacteria bacterium (assembly GCA_963580965.1). Classification (GTDB taxonomy): domain Bacteria; phylum Pseudomonadota; class Alphaproteobacteria; order Rhodospirillales; family CAMCUA01; genus CAMCUA01. Next base: position 2,165 of record CAUZNJ010000142.1, read on the forward strand.
AGCTGGCAAAAATTGTTCAACAGCGCGTCCCGATTTATGACAAGACTCAGGAAGGCCATTTTAACCTTATCAGCGCCCTACATAAATCTTTACGCGGGTCTGATGCGGATGCAGCGCTTTATTGGTTTGCTCGTATGATGGCTGGTGGCGAAGAGCCACGTTATATCGCTCGGCGCCTGACTCGCTTTTCCTTAGAGGATATTGGTTTGGCTGACCCGGATGCGCTTTCCCACGCCCTTACTGCTTGGGAAGCATTTGAACGGTTGGGCAGCCCGGAAGGTGACCTGGCTCTGGTGCAGCTCGTTATTTATCTGGCCACGGCGCCAAAGTCGAACGCGGTCTATAGTTCGGCGAGTGCCGCTAACCTGGCGGCCAGGAAAACTGGTTCTCTCATGCCGCCTAAACATATCCTCAATGCGCCAACGCGGACTATGAAAGACTTGGGATTCGGCGATGGCTACGTCTATGACCACGATACGGTGGATGGATTTTCTGGTCAGAACTATTTTCCGGATGGCATGCCTCGGCAGCAGCTTTATATCCCTGGTGAACGAGGGTTTGAGAGAGAAATAGCCAAGCGCTTGGCCTATTGGAACCGTTTGCGACGAGGGAAAGACTTGTCAGAATAAGGTTTCGGCTCCCGTTTTCTGCATAGGCGGCAACACTATTTTATTTATTTAACTAATGGAGAGATCGCTATTCCAACATTTCTGTTGTGAGAGTGATCAGGGTTTATTTGTAACCCTCAGTGGCGGGAGCAGAAAATCTCGGGATGATGTCAGGCTATGCTCAATAGTGTTGCTGCTGGAGTGAGATGATAGGTTTATGCGAGGTGGCTACGATCATGAGATCGACGCCCTGGTATCCTCGGCGGGACTGCGCTAATACGCTAGTTGAAAATTTTCGTGGTGGCCTGTCCGCATGATTCCTGAATCAGGCCGTGGCGAAGGTCGGATCTTCGGGCTGACATAGAACTGTGTGTGGCGGGGGAGATTTGCGCAAATGAATATGGTCATCGCCATTGCCTGCGGCGGCGCCTTTGGCGCTGTTAGCCGCTATCTTGTCATGATGCAAGTTGGACAGCACGGCGCGGAGTTTCCATACGGTACGCTAACGGTCAATGTTTTGGGCTCAACCATCCTTGGTATATTTATCGAGGTCTCGGCGCTTTCTTGGTCGCCTTCCCCGGAAATACGTGCCCTGCTTGTTGTTGGCGTTCTCGGCGCCTTTACGACATTTTCGACATTTTCACTTGATGTCGTCTACCTCGTTCAAAAGGGGGCGGTTGTGCACGCGGGACTATATGTTGCCGCTTCCATCATCATCTCTATTGGCGCCTTATATGCCTCGATGCGCCTGATTCGTTTGTTTCTAGCATGAGTGCGATTCAAAACATTTGTGTAGCTGCTGATGAAGCAGATCAGCGCATTGACCGATGGCTGCGAGTCCACTTTCCACAGGTATCATTGTCGCAGTTGCAAAAGTGGTTACGTACGGGGCAGGTCCGTGTGGATGGTCACCGCGTCAAACCAGGGGTTCGTCTTGGTTCGGGCCAGGAAATTAGGGTTCCTCCCGCTGCACTAGATGTAAAAACTGCGCCTAAACGCACGGCAATCGTGCGTCGGAGCGTTACCAGCGAGGAAGCTGACGCACTTCGAGCTAGGGTTCTCTATCGTGATGATTTAGTCATAGCCATTGATAAACCAGCCGGACTTGCGGTGCAGGGTGGTAGTCGCACATATCGCCATCTCGATGGCATGCTCGATGCGCTGACGTTTGATGCCCGGGAAAGGCCACGTCTGGTTCACCGGCTCGATAAGGATACGTCTGGGGTGCTGCTTTTGGCCCGTGACGCTCGAACTGCAGCAGAATTGACTTCTGCATTTCGATCTAAAACAGCCCGCAAGGTCTACTGGGCTATTGTTGTCGGCTACCCAAACCCCTTGCAAGGCCGTATCTCTGCCCCTTTGATCAAGGTGCCGGGAGAGCGTGGCGAACGGGTCGAGGCCGACGGCGAGGTGGGACGGGAGGCGGTCACATTCTATCGGACTATCGATCGGGCCAGTCGGCGTGCATCGTGGCTTTCTCTCGAACCAAGGACTGGCCGGACCCATCAGCTACGGGTCCATTGTTCGCAGATTCTGGGTAGGCCAATCCTAGGCGATGGAAAGTACGGGGGGGCGATGGCTTTTCTCTCCAGTGAAGGACTCGGCCGCGGACTCCACCTTCATGCTCGTGGCATTCGCGTGCCGCATCGGAAGAAAGGGTTACTTGAGGTTTTTGCGCCGTTGCCGCCGCACATGGCGAGAACGATGACATTTCTTGGTTTGGATCCAAAGCATGCTGATTGCGATTTTAGCCCAGAACTCGACTAAATCGACCGACCCAAGAGAGGGAGGGTTTAAAGGAGGTCATGGTGGCGGAGGGCGAGGATACAATGCCTATTTTAGCTTAGATGGCGGAAAAAAGTTGATGCGGCAATTGCGGGTCTCTCCTGCTAGTATGGCGTTATAATGGTAGGTAGCACCGCCAAGCGATTCTACAAGTCCGTTTTAGTCGAGTCCACGGGGAACGGATTTTTTATCACGCTTGATGGCCGTTCCGTAAAGACACCGGCGGGTAAAGCGCTGACTTTGCCCTATCGTGATGCCGCAGAGATTGTCGCGGCGGAGTGGGGTGCTCAGGCCGAAATAATTCGACCCCACACGATGCCAATGACCCAACTAGCGAATACGGCACTGGATCGCGTATCCACACATCGCGACGAGGTTTGTCGCCATATTCTCACGTTCGGGGAAACGGATACGCTTTGTTATTGGGCGGATGGTCCCTTGGCTCTGATAAATCGTCAGCGCGCAGTGTGGCAGCCGCTGCTTGATTGGGCTACGGATAAGCTGGGCGTCCGACTCAAGGTTACGGCCGGTATAAGACCCGTGCAGCAGGAGCGGGACGCTCTGTCGTGCCTGGATCACGAGCTATCTTCCATGATGGATATAGAGCTCGCCGTTATGGCGGCCTTTGCCTCCTGTACAGGATCGCTCATCGTCCCATTCGCCGTTCGCTTAAAGCGATTGGATGCCGTTGAGGCCTTTGAGGTCGCCCTGCTTGAAGAACTATTTCAGGCTGAAAAGTGGGGCGGGGATGCAGAAGCAGCCGAGCGGCGCCAGCGTTTGCGGGAGGATATGGCAATTTATGCCCGGCTATTAACGCTTTGTCAGAACGAATTCGTAGATTGATAATATGCCCAGGTCGGAAAGGAGAGCGGCATGCATGACATTGTTAAGCAACTGGAAGAGAAGCGCCGCTTGGCGCGACTAGGTGGTGGCGAACAGCGGATTGCCGCCCAACATAAGAAGGGCAAGCTGACGGCGCGGGAACGCATTGACGCCCTGCTCGATGAAGGTTCCTTCGAGGAATGGGATATGTTTGTCGAACATCGTTGTACCGACTTTGATATGGCTGGAAAGACCATTCCTGGCGATGGTGTTGTTACTGGCTATGGCACCATAAATGGCCGCTTGGTCTTCCTCTTCAGTCAGGA
>CAUZNJ010000143.1:0-5531 GCA_963580965.1 Alphaproteobacteria bacterium
CCGTGATAAAGAAGCTTGCTTGGGTACGATACGAACTCAAATTTTGCTTTTGTCGTGCCAGAACATTGAATATGGATGGAGAAAACTAGATAGTATAGGTTTTGCAGCATCAAATACGGCCTCAAAGATGTGCCAATGATTGGTGGAAAGCGCCTTCTTTTTATCGACGGCAATGACAAATTGCGTGGAATGCTGTGCGAGCAGCTGCAGCTGCTCGAGGCGTTCGTGACGGTCGGAGCTGCTTCCACCGCGGATGCCTTGCAGAAGGCAACGTCGGAGTGTTTTGACGTCATCATACTTGACGCTGGGCTGCTCGAAATAAGCGGGCGCGAGGTTTGCAGATTGATGCGCCGCAATGGTGTAAAATCGCCAATCATCATGTTGATTGGCTCTGATACTATTCATGGGCTGGACGCCGGCGCTAACGACATCATCACGAAGCCATTCAAGCTTAGTATTTTGCTTGCCAGGTTGCGTGATCACATTGGCAAGAACGAGCGTAGAAATGATGCGGTTTTCACCATCGGGCCCTATACTTTTCAGCCCGGTGCCAAGCGGCTAATCGATAACCTGACAAACAAGAAGGTACGCTTGACCGACAAGGAAGGCGCCATTCTTAAGTACCTGTGCATTGCTGGCGATAAAGTGGTTGGCCGCGACGTGCTTCTCGATGAGGTGTGGGGCTATAATGCGGGCATTACCACCCATACGCTTGAAACTCACGTCTATCGTTTGCGGAAGAAGATCGAGGCCGACCCGTCCCAGGCACGTATCCTGGTAACCGAGCTGGGTGGTTATAGATTGGTGTTTTAGGCGAGAAACCACACCATAATAGGTAGCAATATCATACAGTTATTAGGGTTCGACGATCGGAAAATATTGGAACCTAAATTAACACAAAGCCGATCAATTATTAGTGAACTTACTACCTAAGGTTTCCTGTATTCATCAGAGGCATTCTTCACAGTCCCAGGGAGATGGCGCTGAATTCCGGCAATAAACTGTTGGGGGCGTGTTCAAGGAAGTCGTTGGTCATAATGCTTACAAATGGCGCAAGCGGATTAAATTCCGTTTGCCTGGCTCTTGGAGAATAGCAATTTAATCGTCCCTTAAATTTCGGTAGGGGTGGATAAATTTAAATAAATCTAAATCCAGTTGGCTGCCAAACGTAGTGTCAAGAAGGGAAACGGTAGTTCTTACGCCCTGCGCATCGGTCACTATCCACTTGCGCAGGGTGAGGGGTCCGTCACTGAATACCAGAGTAAGGGCGCCATTCATAAGGTCATCGCTCTGCGAGACCTCAACCCTCAAGGCTCCAGGTCCACGCTCGACGCTGTTTACGGTCACGTCGCCACTCAATTGAGGGTCTTCATTAAGCAATATGCCGACAGGTGTTGATCCAATTGGTACATGGGTCACCTGTTTTAGCTTCTTATCGTGATAGATAAGGAAATGCCTTGTGGCGATCACTTCGACGGGGGTTGGGGGCGCATAGTCGATACGCATCTTACCCGGCCGCTTGATATAGATCTTCCCCTCCGCAAGGGAGCCGTCAGAGGCAACTTGCATGAACCGGGCTTTGATAGTGTCGATTCCGGCGATATAATTCTCGACCCGTTTAATGTCTTTGCGGTCTTGTTGACTCAATGGCGTGCGTGTGGCGGCGCCCGTGGAGTTGGCGAAAGGGCCCGCGCATAATAAAGCAATGACTGATGCGACGATGACGTTTCTCATAATTCGGACATCGGGGGTGGGGAAGCAAAGGGAAAGCATCAATCTTCCGTCGATGCGCGGCCGAGTAAAACCTCACGGCGGCCGACCCTATTCGGCTTAGAGATCATGCTATCCGCTTCCATGCGCTCAACGATGCGTGCGGCTCGGTTATAGCCAATCTGCAGATGGCGCTGGATAAAGCTAGTTGAGACTTTGCCTTCGCGCGCAATTAGGGCAACGGCCTGATCGAACAGCTCGTCGCCCGGATCAGCTTTACCGCCCATCAAACCCATCTCGGCGGTCATCATCGGGCTGTCTTCGCCTTCCACGGTAATTTCTTCCAGGTAATCGGGTTTGCCCTGCAATTTTAGAAAGCTGACGACGCGCTCGACTTCTTCATCAGAGACGAAGGGGCCGTGCACACGGCTGATCCGCCCGCCGCCCACCATGTAGAGCATATCGCCCTGACCAAGTAGTTGTTCGGCGCCCTGTTCTCCGAGGATGGTGCGGCTATCAATTTTTGACGTAACCTGGAAACTAATTCGGGTTGGGAAATTGGCTTTGATGGTGCCGGTGATGACGTCTACCGATGGCCGTTGGGTTGCCATAATCAAGTGAATTCCAGCGGCACGAGCCATTTGTGCGAGACGTTGTATGGCGGCCTCGACATCCTTGCCGGCGACCAGCATAAGGTCAGCCATTTCATCAACGACGACGACGATGAATGGCAGCGGTTCCATGTCGAGGGGCATTTCCTCGAACACCGGCTTGCCGGTTTCTGGATCAAAGCCAGTTTGTACGCGGCGCATCAGGGTTTCATTCTTGCCGCGCGCTTCTTCTAGCCGGGCATTGTAGCCTGCGATGTTGCGTACGCCGAGTTGGGACATGGCGCGATATCGCTCCTCCATTTCCCGCACGGTCCACTTGAGTGCAACGACCGCTTTGCCTGGCTCGGTCACGACTGGTGTCAGGAGATGCGGGATGCCTTCATAGACGGAAAGCTCCAACATCTTGGGATCGATCATGATCATCCTGCATTTTTCTGGTGGTAGCTGATAGAGGAGCGCCAGCACCATGGCGTTCATGCCGACTGATTTTCCGGAACCTGTGGTGCCGGCAATAAGCAGGTGGGGCATGCGCGATAAATCGGCGACGATAGGAGCGCCGCTTATATCTTTGCCCAGCGCCATGAGCAGTTTGCCGTTGGCCCGCTCGAATGTATCAGAAGCTAGGAGTTCCCGAAGATGTACTGTATCGCGTCGGGCGTTTGGAAGCTCCAGACCGATGACATTGCGTCCGGGAATGACGGCAATGCGCACGGACACGGCACTCATCGAACGGGCGATGTCGTCTGCAAGGCTGATAACACGGGCGGTTTTCGTGCCGGGCGCTGGCTCTAGTTCGTAGAGAGTGACAACCGGGCCAGGGCGGACCCGGAGGATCTCGCCACGAACGCCAAAATCCTCTAGAACCGATTCCAGGAGACGGGCGTTCTGTTCAAGTGCCTGCTTGTTGTCGCCGCTGCCGTTGCTTTCGGGTGCCGGCTCCAAGAGATCAAGCGGTGGTATCCGGTACCCCCCTTCTTTGAATTCGAGCCGCCCTTGCCGGTCGAGGATGGACCGTCGTCCTGCCTTGAGCGTGACCTTTGGGTCTACCAGTTTCTCCGGCTTTGGACCTTTGTTCGGGCTAACCACCGTCGCATCTGCGTCGGTGTGGTTAGGCATGAAGGATGGCTCTAGTCTTTGATGCTCATTTGGCTCAATTTGGGGATCGAGAGCGGGCCCGGAGCGGTCGCGGCGTTCTCGTACGTCTATTGCGGCATTCTTCGCCCGTCGTAAAAGGACGGCCCCCCCACGCAAGGCGTATAGCGTGCTGCGAGAGATGGTCTGAGCGAATGACCGCCATTTAGCGCCATCGATACCGAAAGACACAACGACGAGACCAGTCCCGAGAAGAAAGCATAATCCGGCTACGATCCACGGCGCCCCAGGAATGCTCGTTAAATTGACGACCCATACCATTTGCTCAAACGAAGCCATGCCAACGACGCCGCCGAGCTGTGTTGCCATGGGCCAAATCCCCAGCGTCGGTATAATAGCTAGGCCGCTGGAGAAAAATACAACGGATGTAAATAAAGAGGTTAGCCTGCGCACGGGCATTGTCGTCGGCTGCTTGTGCATGAGCCGCCAGCCCCATGTGGCGACAACGGCAGCGGGAATCACGGCGGGAATGCCAAGAGCTTGCAACAGCAAATCGGCGATCCACGCACCTGGTAAGTACAGCAGGTTATGGACCGGTCCATCAACGGCACTGTTAAGGGATGGATCGCTTGGCGTGTAACTAATCAGGGCGAGAAAGAGGGCGATGCCGGCAAGGAACCCAGCCGCACCGGCTAATTCAGCCAGGCGCCGGCGGAAGAAGGATCCGGTCCCCTGCGGGAGGATGGGGGTTTTGCTAGTCTGCATACCTATACGAGCCATGATGCAATTATAGGGCCCCAGCGGTTTATAAGACCTTAACGATGCGGTCGAGGGCTTCGGCGGTTGATTCGATGCTACCAACTAAAGCGATGCGGATGAATGATCGGCCGGGGTTTTTACCATCGGCACCGTCACGAGATATGTAGGCACCGGGGAGAACGCGGACGGCCGCCTGTTCCCAAAGTTTTTTCGCCATTTTTTCTCCATCGCCAACGTCCAGCCATAGAAAGAATCCTGCGGGCGGACGGTAGAAGCCGTGGAGGCTCGCCATGCGCTGCTCGGCTAGGTCAAATTTTGTGCGATAGAGCGCTCGGTTGGCCACAACATGGCCTTCCTCGCGCCAGAGCGCCGCACTTGCCGCCATGATAGGCATGGGGATGGTTGGTGCTGCATGGGCGCGTAGATGCTTGAACCCCAGGATGAGTTTTGGGTCACCGGCGACAAAACCGGAGCGCAGGCCCGGGGCGCTGGACCGTTTTGATAGAGAATGAAATACCAGGACATTTTCAAAGCCGCCACCCATGGCTTCGCAAACCTGCAGCGCGCCCGGGGGTTGTTCCTGATCGTAGATTTCGGCGTAGCATTCGTCGACGAACAGCGCGGTGTCATATTTGCGCGCATGTTCGATCGCATAGGCGAGATAGTCTACGTCGGCAACCGCGCCTTGCGGGTTGGCGGGGGTGCAAATAAGCAGCGCTGCGGCGCGCTTCCAGTCGGCGGCGGAAAGAGCGCGGATGTCCGGCAAAAATCCACTTGCCTCGGTTGCTGCCATCATAACGGGCTCGGCACCCGCCATGATTGCGGCGCCCAGGTAGACGTTATAGAACGGATTGGGTTGCAGAAACGTCGGTTGTTGTTCCCCTGCGGCCACTGGGGGCACGACCAGAAGGCCACCCAGAAACAAGGCCTCTTTAGTTCCCGCGACGGGAATGATGTGCCTGGATGGGTCGATGCTGCTGCCCGGTAGGCTAAAACGTTGAACCAGCCAAGCAGCAATAGCTTGATTGAGCTCTGGAGTTCCTTCCGGCGGAGGATACTTGCCCCACAGGTGGGCATTGGCAGCGATCGTTTCGCTGACCATAGGCGGCGCGCCGTGGGCCGGCTCGCCAAGAGACAGGAAAATAGGTTCGAGGCCAGCTGGGGGCGTCAGGGGGCCCAATGCGGCGCGAAGCCGCTGGAATGGAAAATCGGTAAACTGCGTAAGCCGAGGATTGAGCATAGCTAGATACTAGAGTGCTTTTTAATCATATAGAACCATTCTGATATTACCTGGCCAAGCAGTACATTAGGAGTTTAATGCAGGTTGAACAACGCGGCAGGCGGCGCCGCTTGTACGCC
>CAUZNJ010000144.1:0-5505 GCA_963580965.1 Alphaproteobacteria bacterium
ATGCTTGCGGGGGTCGATGTATTCAGACTCAATTTTAGCCACGGAACGCACGAAGACCATAAAGATCGGTTCACCATCATCCGCTCCTTGGAAGCGGAGTTGGGCCACCCCACCGGGATTATGCTTGACCTGCAAGGGCCAAAATTGCGTGTAGGCCAGTTCGCCGACGGCAATGTCGACCTGAAGAAAGGGCAGGCCTTCCACCTCGACCTGTCTGATTCCCTTGGGGATGCAACGCGGGTCCAATTGCCTCACCCCGAAATTTTTGCCGCGATAAAACCGGGCATGGAACTGTTGCTCGACGATGGCAAACGGCGTTTGCTGGTTAAGCGCTGCGACACTAAGTCAGCGGATACTGAGGTTCTTGTCGGCGGCGGGCTATCTAATAACAAGGGCGTCAACGTGCCGAGCGCTGTTCTTGCCCTGTCGGTGCTGACGGCCAAGGACCGCCGTGATCTTGAGTTTGGCCTGGCATTGGGTGCCGACTACGTTGCCCTTTCCTTTGTGCAGCGGCCCGAAGATGTGGCTGAGGCTAGGAAGCTGATTGCGCATCGCGCTGCCATCATGGTTAAGCTGGAGAAGCCTTCGGCAATTGACCACCTTGATGGCATCATCGAGCTAAGCGATGCAGTCATGGTTGCCCGCGGGGACCTCGGTGTTGAAATGCCGCCTGAAGACGTTCCGGGTCTGCAGAAGCGTATCGTCCGCGCTTGCCGCCAAATGGGAAAGCCTGTCATCGTTGCTACCCAGATGCTGGAATCCATGATCACGGCGCCGACCCCTACACGGGCGGAGGCATCGGATGTAGCGATGGCCGTCTACGATGGTGCCGATGCAGTCATGCTGTCGGCGGAAACGGCGGCTGGGGAGTATCCAATCGAATCGGTTGTGATCATGAACCGCATCATCGCTCGGGTTGAGCAGGACCCGCTCTACCGCAAAATCCTACAGGCTGAATTTTATGAGCCGGAGGCAACTGCGGCCGATGCTATAACTCGCGCGGCCAAGCAGGTTGCCGAAACGATTTCTGCCGCGGTTATTGTAACCTTTACGTCGACGGGTTCGACGACCCTACGTGCCGCCCGTGAACGCCCCATCGTGCCGATCTTGGCCTTGACGCCCAGCCCCGAAACAGCGCGACGGCTAGCGCAGGTATGGGGGGTTCATGCCATCGTTTCTGAGGACCTTCACGACGATTTCGAGGTCATGGTACGCAAGGCAATAGAAATCAGCGTACGCGAAGGCTTCGCCGTTCCCGGCCAACGCATGGTGATTACCGCGGGGCTGCCCTTCGGCACACCGGGGGCCACTAATATACTGCGCATTGCCCTGGCTGAGTGATACCGGAATTTAATCACAATGCTCGCTGATCTATTCGCGGTAATCGCACCGGTATTTGTCTGTGCGGGGTTGGGCTTTGCTTGGGCGAGGACGGGTCGGGCCTATGACATGGACATGGTATCTGGCCTCGTCTTTAACTTTGGCGCGCCCTGCCTGATTGCCGTGACCATTGTACGGACACGGTTAACGCCGGAGGTGCTAGGAACCTTGGGCGCTGCGACAACAGTTACCATTGCCATATGTGGCTTCATCGGCTGGGGGCTCTTGCGCTTGTTGCGTTGGCCCGTAGCCGCCTATCTCCCCGGCCTGATGTTTGCCAATACCACCAATATGGGCCTGGCGCTGGCTCTATTTGCCTTCGGCCCCGAGGGGTTGGCGATGGCAATACCGGTTACCGTTATTGCGGGAACGGGCACATTTGCGATCGGCACTGCGATTATGACGGGCTCCCTGTCGCTGGGTCAGCTACTTCGCTTGCCAACCCTGTATGGGCTGGTCGTCGGTCTAATCTTCCAGTTGGGCGATATAGAGCCACCAGCTTGGTTGGAGAATTCGGCGCATACACTTGGCAATATGGTTATCCCGATCATGCTGGTGACACTCGGTGTCTCGCTGGCGCGGTTAAAATTTCATAGTTTGCGACGTAGCGCGGTTCTGGCAGTGGTTCGCCTCGCCTTGGGATTCGGGGTCAGTGTCGGGGTGGCCGCGCTATTCGGCCTTGAAGGCATGTCTCGCGGTGTCCTGATCGTCTTGATGAGCATGCCAACAGCGGTCTTTAATTATCTCCTAGCCCTACGCTTCTCCGATACTGCGGACGAAGTTGCAGGCATGGTGGTCGCATCGACTTGCCTATCGTTTCTGCTGCTGCCGGCATTGATGTGGTATGTGCGGTGAAAATGATTTTTCATCGAGATTAAGTGCTTAAATGTATGGCAGAAAGCGTTAGAATTTATGGACTGGGTGACCGAGAAGATTGATACCTATGCATAGGAACTGATTTACTCTGATATCCCAGCGGCCATCGCCTAGGCCGCGAGAAAGCCCATTTACGTTAACGTTGGCGTTACGATGACGAAGCGGAGCGGATAGCCTATTGCCTGAGGAAGGGCACCGCCCCCGAGCTGTATGCTAAGCGGGTTAGGTCCGTGAGGCATGCCATTGCCGAGATGGCCGCCTTTCTTAGTATGGTGATAATCCACTTACTCGATTTCAATGACGCCCATCTAGCAGGACACCTCAGCGATATGCTGCGATCCTTGCTTGCACTTGCCGAAAGCCCCGGCGCTGATGACTAACGATGACGTTTAGGCCAAGTCCCGACGTTTGGCCAAGTCGGTACTCGGCGAAGTCCAAATGAAAGCCACCGCTGATGCCTGGTTCGGCATCAATACGGGAGCCAGCCTTTTCACGGCGTTTGCGCTTCTACAAGCGTAATGACGGAAAATTCTTCTGCTATTAACCAAACTTGGCGCGAAGTTCTCCTAGATTACTAAATGTGGCGAGCACATCGGTTCCTGGCTCTGTCGCGATATTTCCACTCATGCTACCCGTCGTCACAATCTGCCCGGCGCAAACGCCACCGCATAGCTTTCCTGCCTGATTAACCAAAAGTGTTACAATAGCGATCAGGTCGGGTCGTGGGTTTCCCACGGCCTCTGCCACGACCTTCCCGTTGAAGGTGAGGGTCACAGGTTGCTGCTGCGTATTGACGGATTTCCAGTCGCTAATCGCGGATCCGATGAGGAAGGCTCCGTTGCCGCCGCCATCCGCTAGAGGCCAACCGATGCTCGCGGACTTGCGGTCGACGAGTCGGCTTTCGGCAATTTCCATTAGCGGCACCACGGATTCGATGGCGTTTGCGACCTGATCGCGCGTATAGGATCCTTCTCTGAGGTCTTTCCCGATACGAAAGGCGATTTCGCACTCAATTCCCATTGAACGAAACCGGCCTGTTTCAAAGGTCTCAGACGCGCCATAGATATCTCTGGCGAAGACAGCGCCAAAGTTTGGCGCTTCCGGGGTAGAACCCGGCGCGACTTTCCAGCCGCCAACAGGCCCAGCCACCTTAGAGATATTGTCCTGGACCTGCAGTCCTTCGGCTGCGGACAGGGGGTGGGCGGCAACAAAATCGGTTGAGACTAAGCCGCCGCTGCTGCGTACGGCTAATAATTCTTTGGTGGCGACATCGATATTGCTCATGGAAGTTTCCCCTGATTTTATTGAAGGACGACGCATTCCCTGCGCCATTTTCGCTTGCTCGGAATTTGTTCATCAAACAGATAACATTATAAAGCTTTAGCACTCTGTACTGGGTTAATGGAATGCTTGCCGGCTATCATTTAGCTGCGTGGAAGGTGGCGAGGAGATTCGTTTGGCGCTTGGCGGCCTGAAGAATGCCTAGTGTCTTGATGTGCCCGTATCCGCGAATGCATTCCGGCAGGGCGGCGATTTCCACAGCCACGGCATGGTTTTCTAGTGTTAATTTATCAATGGCATTACCAATTGTATGTTCATAGTCTTCAATCAGGCGGCGTTCTATTTTTCGTTCTTCCGTTCGGCCAAAGATATCGAAGGCGGTTCCGCGCAAGCGCCTCAAGCGCACTAAAATTCTGAATGCGGTCATTATCCAGGCGCCGTATTCATGCTTTTTTGGGTGCCCGGTTTGAGGATCTCGCATTGTCGCCAATGGTGGGGCGAGGTGGAAGGTTAGCCGCACTTCGCCCTCGAACTGGGAGCGCAGGTTGCGTTCAAAATCGCCATTGGTGAACAGGCGGGCGACTTCGTACTCATCTTTGTAGGCCATCAACTTGAAGAAGTACCGGGCGACGGCTTCTGTTAGTCCGGCACGGCCAGGCGTCCTGTTGGCTTCCGACTCCCGCACGCGGGCGACGAGTGTGGTATATCGCTGCGCGTAGGCGGCGTCCTGATAGGCGGTAAGTTCGGCGGTTAGCCGATCGACCATCCCATCGAGGTTTTCCCCGTTGCCATCTCTTTTCTGACCTGAGGTTATGGGGTCGAGGTGGCTTTCTACTGCAGCGCCGTCATGGGCGGCGCGCCGTCCCCATAGAAAGGCTTTCTTATTAAAATCGACGGAGACATCGTTGATCTCGATGGCTCGCTCAATAGCTTGGGCCGAGACTGGAAGTAGCCCCTTCTGATAAGCATATCCAGTGACGAACATATTAGTGCCGATGGAATCGCCCAAAAAACCTGTTGCTATCCGCCCGGCATCGACAAAATATGCGGAATCCGGCCCCGTGCGCGCAACGATTGCATCACGTAGCTCAGCACCGGGAAAATCTAAATCTGGCTGGCGTACAAAGTTGCCCGTCATGACTTCCTGGGTATTAATTACCGCACGGCTGCGGCCGTGGCGGAGGACTTTTAGGCCGTCAAGGCCACCCGAGGTAACGATATCGCAGCCGAGCAATAGGTCGGCCTGACCGAGGTGGATACGCCCACCCTGGATGTGTTCGGGTCGCTCGGCAATGCGAAGGAAGCTGACTACCGATCCGTTTTTCTGGGCGAGCCCTGCCTGATCAAGAATGCTGGATGCCTTGCCTTCTAGGTGTGCAGCCATAGCTAACAACGCGCTGACGGTGACCACCCCTGTTCCGCCGATCCCCGTGATGACGATACTGTAGGGTTGCTTAACCTTAACCAAATTAGGATTCGGTAGGTCAGGGAAGGGCGTGTTTTCAATCGTCTTGTCTGCTCTGCGTCGCGTTGTTGCGCCGTGTACTGTGACGAAGCTCGGGCAAAAACCATTTAGGCAGGAGAAATCCTTGTTGCACATGGATTGGTCGATGACACGCTTTCGCCCAAACGTGGTGTCTGATGGTGCAATAGCGACGCAGTTGGACTGCTCGCCGCAATCGCCGCAGCCTTCACAGACCCGCTGGTTGATGAAGGGCCGTTTGGCTGGGTCGGGGTAACTCCCGCGCTTACGGCGTCTGCGCTTTTCCGCTGCGCAAGTCTGGTCATAGACAAGAACAGATACATCGGGCCATTCGCGTAGTTCACGCTGAACGGAATCCAGATCATCCCGGTGATTAAATGTTACGCCGCCACCAAATGTGGTGCGATCGTATTTGTCGGGTTCGTCGGAGACGATTGCGATGCGCTCGACGCCTTCGGCTGCGACCTGTCGGGCGATAATCGCTG
>CAUZNJ010000145.1:0-5497 GCA_963580965.1 Alphaproteobacteria bacterium
TACACTCCAACATTTAGTAATAAATTAACTGTAAACAAAGTTAAAAAATTAGTTGGGTACGATTGGCACACTGATTGGAGATTGAACAGTAATTCAATGAGCGTTTTTCACAGAGGCATTACTGTTCCATCAACTATGTTAATGTCAGCAACACATAATGCAATTTCTAATGACAATAAAAATAACATAAAAACTGCTAAAAACTTGTTAATAGAGTTGGCTAATGCAGATACATTATATGACAGTATTGGTTATTACGAAGTAAAAAAGAAACCTAATTGTTATGCTGGTGGCGATATTAAAGCGCCATGTTGGTATCATCAATATGCATTTGCAAGAGATGTGTTTTCAAATTACATAATTACTGCATTGTGGTTAAAGGATGAATTAAACGAACAAGAGTTTAAAATTGTAGATCAGTATATCAAAAAAATGTATAAAAAGTTCATTAAACCAATAGAATTTCAAAAAGAAGAAAAGGGATTCTATCAAATGGCAAATGGTGGAATGGGAATATTAGTGTACGCATCTTGGACAAGTAATAAAGAACTTGCCGCAAAAGAAATAACCCATAGGTTTACAGAAATAGACAAACTATTTTATGAAGATGGCTATATAAATAACAATTCATTCAGAGGATACAGAGGCCAATGGTATCACTCATATGGATTAAATTCAGCACTTGGCTACGTATATATCGCTAAACTATGGGGTGCAAAAGTACCAATAAAACTACAAAAAAAATTAGTTAAGGCATCAGAAGTAACAAACTTGGCCATCACTGATTGGGATAAATTTAAAAGCAGAAAGTATGCTGGTGATACTCCTAATGCAATTAATGACCCAGAAAATGCTAAAAAGAACACACATGAAATGGCATTTGCTTTAGACACACTAATGAAGATTTTAACTGGTGTAGAACTAGAACATGATCCTGTATACCTTTCCTGGAGGAAAAAATCCATGCACCAAGGAGTAGATCAACTAGTTGGATTTAACCCGAATTGTACTCTTGAGGCATTAGCTAACAATTAGTCCTGTAGAACACCTTATCTGGTCTCCTACATCCAACCCCCATTGTACTGGGCATCGGCATTCCCTTGTTTTGCAAGAGGAGTCCATTCACGCAGAGCAGTTGCGTAGTCACCAGGGCTCATATTTTTCGGCTATCATAAGCCCAGTGCAACAAGGCCTGCCGTTGGCGTGGCCTACAAAAGGGATCACCCGGCTCACAGTTTTGTTTAATCTGCGCAATGTGTCGTCGAAACGCCTTCCAGCGCTTGATCTGACGCTTATCTTCTTCAAGCATCCGTCGCCCCATGAAGTAACGGCAATACCACTGGAACCAACCGCGCGGGTCATCGCCGTGAAGCCAACCTTTCTGTCGCCATACGGATAGAGGTTGGCTCGCATCTACTCCAAAATAATTAAGTTTATAGTTTTTACCAGAGGGCGACAACTTAGCGTTCCTGAACCAGATTAAAGGAAATTCTCCTTGGCAATCGGTCATGTACTTGCCGCCGAAAATACCCAATGAAAGCATCTCCTCTGGCGTCAGTTCGGGTGTAAATTCCGGATGAAAATTACGCCCAATTGGTTCCGCCACGAGATAACCGTAGCCCCGCTGCATCTTATCGTTAACTGTCACAAGCATTTCCGGAACCAGTTCATGATTTTCAATTTTATTTCAAGATTTTTGTTGAGCCATACGCTCAAATTTAATTTCATGAATGCTTGTTCCGTTAGGCAATTTGATTTTCCGTGATCATCAACTGAAAAGCCGAGGGCGGGTTGCCGAGGCGTTACTAATTCAGCTTCAGGCGCCCCAAGCCAGCAATCACACAAACGGTTGAGAGAGGCCAACTTGCCGCCATCTCCAGCGCAATTATCCATGGAATATTGAGACTACCAATATTCTTAGCTTCGTCCAATCTGTCGGATAGCCGTCAGGATAGAACACCCAAAAAAAGCTCGTGCGCCATTTCGCGCAGCCATCGAGGCAAGTCGGCCGCGGCCCCAGAAACAGGGACAATCCCAACCGTCAAGGGAGCCAAGGTGCCCTCACGGATGAATACTAAGGTGAGGCTTTTCCGTTTAACACCATAAGATGGCGAATACCAACCATCCTCAATTGTAGTTTGCCAATCCCCAACCTCTCCGATCGCCAGCAGGAACTTCTTGCCCCCGCCGCTAAGCCCCCACACGCCTTTACTAATTTTAGCTACCGTAACGTCGGGCATGAAATGCAATGGAACGCGCACGAAATGGCTTCCCTCACCCTCAATGCGGTCAGTGATAATTAGCCGATGTTTAGCCTTGTCCAGGGCGATACCACGCACCGGCGTGGCGGCGGGATGCAGACGCTGGTAACCGGAATGCGATCCGACAAAGCGATCCCAGCCATCGCCAAGGGCAGGCTCCCACAGGCGAACTTGAGGTTTCGCGTCATCACGCAGGGTCCATAGATATTGCCGGTCAACGAAACGGTTAATCTCGGCACCATCCAGCTGCGGCGTATTATGGCTGGCAGTGGCACGAAAGGTATTTCGGGCCTCCATATCAGCGGAATAGACGTAGCAACCTGGATCTCCGATCAGGCTGACGCTATTAAGCCGCGCTTCGAACGACAGGCAATCGTTATGACCGTGGCCTCCACGCCCCGCCATGCCAACCGGACCGCAATCAATAAAAAGGTGGTCACAAGGACCTCGCATGATGTGAACGCCCGACTTAGCAAAGGACTGCGACGCGAATTTAGAGAAATGTTTGCTATCCGCACTAGAGCCGAGCCACCAATACGCTTCGCTGCGGTCACCCCGTGGCGCACGCGGCAGCTCGTCGCGCCCAAAGCCGCGCCCGATTAGCTCCAGAAGGTATCCATGATCGCCGGTCGGTTGACCGCCTAGTGGTAGGGCACGGCCATCATCGGCATCACCCCAATTAGGCACCGAGCCGTCATCGCGGCAATAAGCGGCCGTAAACAGCGCCATGGCGGCGAGCCGGTCAATATAGGCCTCGGCTACCGGCAACCCTCTGTTTAAGCGGCAAAGCGCCGGTAATGCGAACAGCTCCAGTACCAGACGGTGATAGGGCACCGAGGCTTCGAAGGTGACCCCATCGGCGGGAACCTGGCGCGGCAATTCGGAGCAAAGGTGTTGCCAGCCTGTCGCCAGCCAACCCATCGGCTGCTTACCGCAGGAGAAAAATAATCCTATGACGACGAGACCGGCCAGATTGCTGGTTAGGTGGTTTCCATTGATGCTGCTCCATTCCAGGTGACGGCGCGTAAAGACCCCGTGCACAAAGAGCAAACGAAGGAACCGAAAGCGGAAACCGCGATTATTCCATGCCGGTGAACCGTGACAGGCATGAAACAGCCAGACCAAAGAGATAGCCCGCAAGGCCACATCCATGGTGCAGGCCCAATTGGGCCCGCGGCAAATCGGATTAGCATCATCCCAATCCTCTATAACCCGGCGAATCAATTCTGCGTCGGCATCATCGCCGTCAAGAGCATATGCTTGACCGAGAGGAAGTAGCCATTGCAAGCGGGACAACTCCCACGGCACCTTAATATCCGATGGGTTTTTCAGGTCAAGGACCGAAAGCGTAGAAGGCGGCGCCAGCGGCCAGGTGTGTCCCGACTTAAAATCAGTTCGCCAATTGATGGGGAAGGATAGTGCCGAGGGGCCTGAGCCAAGAAAATCAACCTCAAGCCGCCGAGCCCGTGCCGCGCGTTTACGCAAGGGCTCCACAGGAACTTCCGGAGCCACCGCGGCTGGTGGTACAAAAAGAGGGCGGGATGCGATTTGCCGCCAAAGTTCATCAAGTTCGGAAGCGTCCAATAACGACAGCAAGTTTGTTTCGTCTAGCCTTCTTACCATTGCAGGAAGCAGGCGTTCATCGAGCCGCTCACGGCCGCGACGGCCAAACCAGCGCAGCATCGCCCGCGGGGATGTGCCTTTGGCGCGGCGAAGGTATTCCTTGACCAGCGTCATGCCTATTTTGGCTCTCTCTCTGTTATTTCAGCCTGACAATTAACCTTTATCCGGCTGTCTGCAACCAGATGACGAGCCGCGCTCGAGCTTCACCGTGCCGGTATCTACAAACTCAATCCCAGTCGGACACTGTACGTCGAGGACCCAGATATTTCGCCCTACTTTCAGCGTGCACTAAAAAATAGGCTTGACCAATTTTTCAACGTCATGGCTGTTTCTCTCACACGCTAATATAAATCTAGCCATAGCTGGCTGCTCATTCCTTCGCTAATGCAGCGAGATAATCACCAGCATCACGCACAATCTTCGCGGCGAGCGGCACCATGTTGCCGCGACTACAGTATCCGTGGACCAGACCGTGACCGCGGACAAGCATGTGGGCCACCCTCGCCATCTTCAGCCTTTCGGCCATTTGTAACGTATCATCACGCAATACATCAATTTCAGCACTGGCAAGCCAGACCGGCGGCAAGCCGGCGAGATCTGCATTAAGAGGCGCCACCAATGGATTGTTTCTATCACCTTGGACCCCAACGTAGGCATCAAAGCTGTTTGCCATCCGCGCCCGGGACAGACCGAAGCGACCGTCACCGAAAGCGCGGTATGAAGTTGTGTCAATATCACCCCCGAAGACCCCATAAAACAGGACCAAACTGGACGGTAGCGACCGGCCCAATTGACGCCGCAGCAGCGATGTCGTGATTGCCAAATTTGCCCCCGCCGATGCGCCGCCAATGGCCGGGATCGCCGACGACATACCGAGCCGCTCACGATTACTCAGCCCCCACTCGTAAGCGGCCTCGACATCGTGCAAGCCTCCCGGGAATGGGTGTTCAGGCGCCAACCGGTATGAAACGGATAGCACAGCATGGCCACTGGCTACACACAGTGCATTTTGATGCCAAATGGTCTGAGCGATCGATCCCTTATTCCAGCCACCACCATGAATTAGCATCATCAGTGGCGGACGAATTACACCCGGTGGACGCACCAACAATGCCGATTGATAGCCGCTCTCAGTAGGCACTGAATAGGGTTCGACCGATGCAACCTCCGGCGCACCCGCTGCCCAAGCCGGCGCGAATGCCTGATCGCGTTGCCGCTCTTCCTCCAAGTTGCCCGGTTCCGGGAAGCGGCTATTCAGTTCTGCCGAACGGGCAAGCGCCGCTGCCATGGTGGTATCGAGAACAACATCATCATCCATGGTAATCTCCTATCATGCACCGCTTTACCTTATGACCAGAACACGCGCAGTGGCGAGACTGGAAACCGACCTTTCTCATGTGACAACGACTGCCATAGCCTACACGGTAGCCTCCCCAACTGCTTCATAGGCGCGGCCAGCCTCGAGAATGGTATCTGTTCCATTTAACGAGCAAAGACAGATTCCGAGTAGCAGGCAGCGATGGCCACAGCAGCGGCGCGGCTACAACGAGTTGAAGAGGCGGTTCAGCATGAGAGAGGCAATGGCAGTCTTTATTTTAATGATGATAAGCTAT
>CAUZNJ010000146.1:0-5459 GCA_963580965.1 Alphaproteobacteria bacterium
CCGGCGCCACCTGTCCCAATATAGCAAAAGCGGCCCGCGATGCCGGAGTTGGAGGATTGGAATTTCTCAGTGGTATTCCCGGCAGCCTCGGCGGTGCCGTGCGAATGAACGCTGGATCTTATGGGTTTGAGATTGCAGATGTTTTGCTCTCTGCACGTGCGTTGGACGGTGCCGGTGGTTGTCATGAGCTTGATTCTAGATGCCTTGGCTTCACCTATCGCCATTCGGCCACGCCCGAGAATTGGATATTCGTTACTTCGCGATTGCGCGGAAGGGCGGCAAGCGCAGCGGAAATAGGTGCTCGCATGGAAGCTATCCAAGCTGAGCGTGAGGCAAGCCAACCGATCCGCATGCGAACCGGAGGCAGTTCTTTTGTCAATCCGCCCGGAGAAAAGGCTTGGGAACTAATAGAGCGGGCCGGATGCCGTGGCCTGGTCCTTGGCGCCGCCCAAGTTTCGGAAAAGCACTGTAACTTTCTTATCAATACTGGCGGCGCCACCGCTGCCGAATTGGAAGGTCTGGGCGAGGAAGTTCGTCGCCGCGTTTTCGGCGTCTCTGGCATCCGTCTTGAATGGGAAATTTCACGCATCGGCGAGCCCATTGCCAATGGCCTGCGTGAGGTAGTGTCATGACCTGCCATGTCGCGGTCCTTATGGGCGGCTGGTCGGCCGAAAGGGAAGTTTCCCTTGTGAGCGGCGCTAATGTGTCGGAAGCCCTCAAATCTGCGGGCTATCGGGTTACCCTGATAGATGTGCAGCGGGATGCCGGTAGCTTACTGACACGGCTCGACCCACGCCCGGACTGCGTGTTCAATGCTCTGCATGGCCGTTATGGCGAGGATGGCTGCATTCAGGGATTGCTCAATATTTTGGAAATCCCTTACACGCATTCTGGACTGCTGGCATCGGCACTGGCCATGGATAAACCGATGGCTAAAACCTTGTTTCGGGCCGCTGGTTTGACAGTGCCCGATCACCTCCTGGCGCGTCGCGATGACGTCATCAATCGGGACGTCCTGCCGCGCCCCTATGTGATTAAGCCACTTAACGAAGGTTCGAGCGTCGGTGTGCGAATTGTCCGCGAAGGCGATAATTTGCGGCCGCTCGCGGGTGCTGGCTGGATATATGGCAGCCAAGTAATGGTTGAGCCTTATATTGCCGGCCGAGAGTTAACAGTCGCTGCTATGGGTGACCGGGCCCTGGCGGTAACTGAAATCACTTCGCATCGTGGTTTCTACGATTATGAGGCCAAGTATAGCCAAGGTGGTTCTGGCCATGTGGTTCCTGCGCAAGTGAATGCGGGAACTTACGAAAAAGCGATGGCCACTGCTATTGCAGCCCATCGCACCCTCGGTTGCCGTGGCGTATCCCGCGCCGATTTCCGATTCGATGGCAATGACCTCTATCTGCTTGAAATCAACACCCAGCCCGGTATGACGCCAACGTCTCTGGTGCCCGAGCAGGCGGCGCATATCGGTATTTCGTACCATGAACTAGTTATTTGGATGGTCGAAAATGCGGAGTTCGATGCATGAGACGCATGGCCTCCAGAAAGAGTATTCAGGTGAATGCGCCGCGCCGTCGGGCACGTCCCCTGTGGCGCCGGCGTAAGGTTCTATTTAGCGTTGCGGCGGCGGTTCTGGCTGCAATTCTTGGTGTTGGTTGGTGGGTAGTTGATAGTGGGCGGCTGGCTCTGGCTACAAATCATCTGCGTCAAGAAATGATCGCGCTTTCCGCCAAGGGTGGCTTGACAGTCCAAGAGGTCCTAGTCACTGGACGAAGCAACGCCAGCCGCGACTCTATCCTGGGCGCACTTCGTCTTGCGCGCGGCGAGCCAATGCTGGGCTTTGACCCACACGAGGCAAAAGTCCGCATCGAGGCATTACCGTGGGTCAAGCAAGCGACTGTCCTGCGCCGGTTGCCGGATGCGGTGATGGTGCGCCTGCAGGAACGCAACGCTGTTGCTCTTTGGCAAAACCACGGCAAGTTTCACCTGATTGACGACCGCGGTGAGGTGATTCACGTCGATACCTTGGAGTTGTATAGCGATTTACTCGTCGTTGTGGGAGAGGATGCGCCGCGTTACGCGAGTGAACTGCTGCACGTGCTGGGTAGCCAAATAGGGCTCATGGGTCGGGTGCGGTCTGCCGTGCGGGTCGGAGGGCGGCGGTGGAACCTGCGTCTCGATAACGATATCGATGTTCGTCTGCCCGAGATCGATGTATCCGCAGCCTGGGCACGCCTTGCCGAGTACGAACGCACCCACGACATTCTGGCACGCGACATCAGCGTGCTCGACTTGCGCCTGCCCGATCGCTTGATCGTTAGGCGTAACCCGAACTCGTTAACGCCAGCCAAGGGCGGGCGCGATACTTAACGGATAAATTGAGGAAAGACGGAAACAACGTCATGCAACCGGCACTTAGAAATGAGATGATACAGGGTAAAAATCCGAATGGCCTGATGGCCGTTCTTGACGTTGGCACAAGCAAAATTTGTTGTCTGATTGCTCAGCACGGCGTCGACGGTAAACCGAAAATTCTCGGCATTGGACATCAAATTTCCCGGGGTCTCCGCGGTGGCTGCGTTGTAGATATGGAGGCGGCTGAGGCAACTATTCGCGCCACTGTCGAAGCTGCTGAACAGATGGCGGGGGAGAATATCCGCGAGGTGGTGGTCAACGTTTCTTGCGGTTATCCAACTTCGTCCCTGATCGCCTATGAAGTTTCTATTGCTGGGCACGAAATCGGGGACAGTGACCTTCGTCGCGTGCTCAACCCTGCCCAGGCAGTTCGCGATATGGGGCCGGAACGCGAGGTACTGCATGCCATCCCCGTCGGCTATCGCATTGACGGGAGCCGCGGCGTTCGCGATCCGCGTGGCATGTATGGCGAGCGACTTGGCGTTAATATGCATCTAATTTCCGCCGATGCTGGGGCGTTGCGGAATCTTGCAACGTGCATCAAGCGATGCCACTTGGACATCTCTGGGCGCATCGTTTCGCCTTACGCCTCCGCTCTTTCCTGTCTTGTTGAAGATGAGCGTCAGCTAGGTGTTGTTCTCATAGATATGGGGGGCGGCACGACCTCTATCGCCGTCTATTTCGACGGGGAGATGATTTATACGGACGTCGTTCCGATTGGTGGCATCCATGTCACCAACGATATCGCTCGCGGCCTGTCGACACCGTTGGCCCACGCTGAGCGCATGAAGACCTTATATGGCAGCGTTATGCCTTCGCCGTCTGACGACCGTGAGATCATCAAGGTACCCGTGGTGGGAGAAGATGATGAGTCTGAAGCTAGCCAGGTCCCGCGATCCATGCTGGTCAGCATCATTCGGCCACGTGTTGAAGAGACATTCGAAATGGTTCGCACACGCTTGGCTGATGCTGGCTTCGACAAAGTCTCAGGCCGGCGCATGGTTCTGACCGGCGGCGCCAGCCAACTTCCTGGTGCGGTCGAACTGGCCGGCCAGATTTTAGATAAGCAGGGACGCAACGGGCGCCCTCGTTCCTTGGAAGGACTTGCCGAAGCAACTGCCGGGCCGTCATTCGCGACGGCGGTCGGGCTGATCAATCATTGCGCCAATGGCGTGGAGGGGGATGCCGGCCGGGCTTATCGCCCGACGGAGGAACCGAGGGGCCATATTGGCCGGTTCGGTCAGTGGTTTCGTGAAAACTTTTAAGCCAAGCGACTTTCGTTCCCAGGCTCCTCCCTGGGGAAACCTGCTTCGCGCTCCTCCGTGGAGCGTATTGCCCACAATGCCGCCACATCTATTCGCTTAAACCGGAGATAATCATGACCATAAACATTAGCATTCCGAACAGCGGTGAAACCCCGGAGCTACGGCCGCGTATTACTGTCTTTGGCGTCGGAGGCGCTGGCGGTAATGGTGTCAACAACATGATCCAGTCGCAATTGGAAGGCGTCGACTTCGTCGTTGCGAATACCGATGCTCAGGCTTTGTCCCAATCTCGTACTGATCGTCGCATCCAGCTGGGCACGGACATTACCCGTGGCCTTGGCGCTGGTTCGCGCCCCGATGTTGGTGCTGCGGCCGCCGAAGAATCCATTGATGAAATCATGGAACAACTGCGGGGCTGTAACATGGTGTTTATCACAGCCGGAATGGGAGGAGGTACTGGCACAGGTGCAGCACCGGTCATTGCCAGGGCGGCTCGTGAAGTCGGTGTGTTGACGGTTGGCGTAGTGACCAAGCCGTTCCATTTCGAGGGCTCGCACCGCATGCGGGTTGCTGAGGCCGGCATTGCGGATATGGAACAGTATGTTGATACCTTGATCATTATTCCCAACCAGAATCTGTTCCGTGTCGCCAACGAGAAGACAACCTTCGCCGATGCCTTCAGCATGGCCGACGATGTTCTGTATTCAGGCGTGCGCGGGGTCACCGACCTGATTGTAATGCCTGGGATTATTAATCTCGATTTTGCCGATATCCGTGCCGTTATGAGTGAAATGGGCAAAGCAATGATGGGTACAGGCGAGGCCGAAGGCGAGCGTCGAGCTCTTGATGCTGCTGAAGCAGCCATTGCCAATCCGCTGCTTGACGATACGTCCATGAGCGGTGCGACCGGTGTTTTGATCAATATTACCGGAGGCAAGGACATGACGTTGTTCGAGGTAGATGAGGCTGCTAACCGAATACGTTCGGAAGTGGACCCTGAAGGGAAAATCATTTTTGGCTCCACATTTGACGAAAGCCTAGACGGCCGTATGCGTGTATCCATTGTCGCTACCGGCATGGATGCGGAGGCAAAACAGGAGCCCATCCGCACAGCGCCAACAGTGGCAACAATGCGTCAGGCTCCTCTGCTACCAGCGGAGATAATAGCGTCCCAGACTGCGGCCATGATTGTTGAAATGAGGCCAACAGCCCAGGAGATACCCGAAGTTCTTTCACAGCCGGTAGCACGCACCGTTGTCCAAGCTGTTGCCGAAGACGAGCCGGAAACGATAATGACGGAAAAATTGGAAAAGGTGCAGGAGGCGGTATTGCCTGTTTCTGCTGAGCCCGCCCAAACCATGGCGCGTGAGGCGTTCATTCCGCCTGAACCCGTTGAACCCGGGCGCGAATCACGGCCTATCGCTGATCCTTTCGCTGCTGCTGCCATGGCCAATGGCTCTAGTCCGCATCGGGACGTGGGGGAAGCGAAAGCTTCGGCTCCAGAAAAAGCACCGAGCTTGTTTGAGCGGGTGACGGGTACTGGGCGGGCAGCTTGGGCGGGGCGTGTGCGGCAGCCGGATCGCGCGGAATCCACGTCATCCACTGGGAGTAAGCTGCAGGAGGAGCTAGCGGCCAAGCCGGATGTTCAGCCTCATGCAGGAGCAACGGGATTGTCTGACCCGGCCCCGTTGAGCGAGATGCCGCAGGCACAGCTCGGTGGTCTGAATCCATTTGATAGGATAGCTACGTCGACACCCGAGGAGGATCTTCTCG
>CAUZNJ010000147.1:0-5439 GCA_963580965.1 Alphaproteobacteria bacterium
GGTGCGGATTAGCCACGGCAAGGCGCGCAATAAGCTCCGATTTGGTCATGGGCCCACAACCCCCTCGATAGAACCGTCCGGTTCGTATTTCCGACGATTGATTAACGGACACCATTATAACACAAAGCACACTGGAAAATGCTATCCTAACGGATGTTAGGGTGCCAGACAGAAAGTAACCCGTCAAGTGTAAGTCGTTCAGAAAAAAGCGTTTTTCCAATCAACGATGAAAGAAGGCCAGTCCAACCCCCATCCCGTTCCTCAACCTCCACGTCGACGGCAGGCAGGTCGAGGGCGACGTTGCGGTTCGCTGCCAGCCATTGCCGCGCTTCTGGCTCGGCACCGATGGCGTCGATTAACCCATGAGCTAGGGCCTGTCGACCGGTAAAAATACGTCCATCGGCAAGCACCAGAACACGGTCGCGGTTCATAGCGCGGCCCTCAACCAGCATATCAACAAACATCGCATACATATCAGAGACGACGTCCCGAGTGGCAGTGCGCGCTTCGTCGGTAAACGGCTCCAACGGACTCGGTTGCGCCTTCAGGGGGCTACTCTTGATAGACACGGGCGCTATACCAAGGTTTTTCAGCATGCCGGTAATGTCGGCGGTCTGCATTAAAACGCCGATAGAGCCCGTGACGGTCCCCGCCCGCGCTATGATATGGTCCGCACCCACCGCGGCCATATAGGCGGCCGATGTCGCCAGCTCGCCAAGCACCGCGACAACCGGCTTGGTCCCAGCTACATCCTTCAGCCCCTGGTACAAAGCTTCGCCACCAACAACCGTTCCACCGGGGCTGTTTATATGGACGATTAGCGCCCGTATATTTACGTTATCGCGAATATTCTTGAGCAAATCCCCGCGGCGAAAATTGTCGTGTAGGACCCCGCTGACGGCCAACCGCGCCACCCGGTCACCACGCTCAGCAAGAAGGTCAAACCGACCAACGGCAATGATCACAACGGCAACAATTAAGGCCAACGCCAGCAAGCACCAAAAATTCAGACGCCGCTTAAGACGCCGCCTGTCTACTATGAGATCAGCATCAAGAGCCATGGAATCATCTCCACAACCAGCGATGATGACGACGGGTGGTCAACACGACCAACCCGCCGCAGCTCACTAAGCTCAGGATGCGTCCTTCTCGGCATCTTTTGGTTTAGCTTTTGGTTTGGCCTTTGGTTTGGCCTTTGGTTTGGCCTTTGGTTTGGCTTTTGGTTTGGCTTTTGGTTTGGCTTCAGCCTCTTCCGAGATACCTTCCTCTACGGCCTCTTTACTTTCCACAACATCAGCCACCACATCTGGAGCCTTGGCGTCGCGCTTTTCTCGCATGGCAGCGCCCAGGATATCGCCTAGGCTGGCGCCGGAATCAGAAGAGCCATAAGTCGCCATGGCCTTTTTCTCGTCAGCAACTTCAAGGGCCTTGATAGACAGCACCAGCCGGCGACCACCGCGGTCAATCTGAGTGACCTTGGCATCTACCTTCTCGCCTTCGGCGTAACGGTCGGGACGCTGTTCGGAACGATCGCGGGACAGCTCTGACTTGCGGACAAAGCCTTCTGCCCCGTCGGCGGTTTTGATATCGAGGCCGGTGTTATGCACAGCAACAACCGTGCAGGTGACTATATCGCCCTTGGTAACACCGGTCAGCACGTTCTCAAACGGATCGGCCGTGAACTGCTTGATACCAAGGCTGATACGTTCCTTTTCCAGGTCAACATCAAGAACCTTGGCCTTGACCATTTCGCCTTTCGTATAGTCGGTAATGGCTTCCTCACCCGATTTTTCCCATGACAGATCGGATAAGTGGACCATACCGTCGATCTCACCATCGAGGCCAACGAACAGACCAAACTCGGTAATGTTTTTTATCTCCCCCTCGATCTCAGCACCGACTGGGAATTTTTCCACAAAGTCTTCCCAGGGGTTGGCCAGACACTGCTTGAGCCCAAGGCTGATACGGCGCTTCTCGGCGTCCGTATCCAATATCATCACCTCCACTTCCTGACTGGTGGAGACAATCTTGCCAGGGTGAACGTTTTTCTTGGTCCAGCTCATTTCGGAAACGTGGACCAGCCCCTCCACCCCCGGCTCCAATTCAACGAAGGCGCCATAGTCGGTGATGTTTGTGACCCGGCCGGTGAATTTGGCACTGACCGGATATGTTGCGGCAACGCTTTCCCACGGATCGGATTCGAGCTGCTTCATACCAAGCGAGATACGCTGCGTTTCCGCGTTAAAGCGAATAACCTGCACGTTGATTGTTTCACCGATCTGCAGCGCCTCGGACGGATGGTTGATACGCCGCCAAGCGATGTCAGTAACGTGAAGCAGACCATCGACACCGCCGAGATCGACGAAGGCACCATAGTCGGTGATATTCTTGACCACACCCTCGAGCACCTGACCTTCCTTGAGGTTGGCAATCAGGTCAGAACGGGCTTCGGAACGGGCCTCTTCGAGAACAGCACGCCGCGAGACGACGATATTTCCACGCGAGCGGTCCATTTTAAGGATCTGAAAGGGCTGGGGGGTCCCCATCAGTGGCGTGACATCACGCACCGGCCGAATATCCACCTGGCTGCCCGGTAGAAATGCCACGGCGCCGGAGAGATCAACGATAAAGCCCCCCTTAACCCGACCGAAGATAACGCCTTCAACGCGCTCAGCCTTGTCAAAAGCGCCTTCGAGCTGGGTCCAGGCCTCCTCGCGCCGCGCCTTTTCCCGGCTTAGCATGACAATGCCGTCTTTATCTTCGTATCGCTCGACGAAAACGTCGACGATATCCCCGGCATTGAGAACCGTTTCCTGACCGGGACTCGCGAACTCTTTCAGCGGCACCCGTCCTTCGGACTTCAGGCCAACGTCGATAATAACGTTATCGTTCTGTACGCTAATAACCGTGCCCTGGACGACGGTTCCCTCAAACCCCACGGAATCTCCCATAGTTTCGAGAAGCAGCTCAGCAAAATTTTCAGTAGAAATTGGTGCCGCGTCGGTAGCGGCAGTCGCATCGGCTTGCGCCATGATAATTGTATCCTTCGTTGTTACATATGCGGGCCAGCCGGTTGTATCCGGCGGTCTTTAGACAAGTTGCTGTTCGTTACACACAACGGAGCGCAAATACCACGCCAACGTCCTGTGAGCTTATTCAGTGATGCAATTACTAGTAATCCCGTGTCACGCAGGAAACCGGCTCTTGCATCTTAGCCGGAACGGACCCGGTTTTTAATGTAATCCAGCGCCCAGGTCAAAACTTCCTCAGCGGTCATATTACTGGTATCGAGGATGACCGCATCATCGGCAGGGCGAAGCGGCGCTACCGACCGGTAGATATCACGTTCATCGCGCAACTTGATGTCAGCAAGGACTGCATCCGCGTCGACCACGTGACCCCAGCCGCGCAATTCCTGTACCCGCCTGTCAGCGCGGACTTCAGGCCGCGCTGTGATAAAAAATTTTACTGGTGCGTTGGGGCAAATATTAGTGCCAATGTCACGCCCATCGAGAACCGCACCCGCGGAATTGCCCGGTGGATGGCGGGCGAATTCCCGCTGAAATTCGAGAAGCTCGGCGCGCACGCTGGGGAATGCGGAAATCAAGGATGCCGCCGCTGCAGCATCCTCATTACGCAAGTTTGGATCCAGCACATCATCCGGCCGCAGGTGCCGCGCCGCGTTCACGGCGGCTTCCACATCGGACGGATTGGCGCCATCGCGCAGTACTTTCATGCCAACCGCACGATAAATTAATCCAGTATCGAGAACGGCATAGCCGAACCTATCTCCGAGCGCCTGGGCAAGCGTACCCTTGCCCGACCCCGCCGGTCCATCAATTGCAATGATCACGCCACCATCACCCCATAGTCTCCGGACCGATGCGCGCACCCAGATCATTCATCATCTCTGCAAAGCCTGGAAAGCTGGTATCGACAGGTCTCGCATCATCGACGGAGACAGGCTCCTCAGCACCCACACCAAGAACAAGAAACGCCATAGCAATGCGATGGTCGAGCTGGGTAGAAATGCGCCCGCCCCCGCGCGGGGGCTTGCCGTTACCATGTACGATGAGTTCGTCCTCACGGGCCTCCACCCTCACGCCACACGCGGCAAGGCCTTCAGCCATACCCTTCAGACGATCGCTTTCCTTGACCCGCAGCTCGCCGACGCCACGCATGCGGGTCGTTCCCGATGCAAAGGCGGCGGCAACCGCCAGAACTGGATATTCGTCGATCATGCTTGGCGCCCGTTCCGGCGTCACATCAATGCCCGTTAATGGACCAGAAATGACGATAATATCCGCTACCGGCTCCCCGCCTTCCTCGCGCATATTTTCCAAGGTTAGGTTGGCGCCCATCTCGAGAAGGCAGTCGATTAGGCCGGCACGCAGAGGGTTTACGCCGACGCCGCGCAGCACGACGCGCCCCTCGGCTGCGATTAAGGCTGCGACCAAGGGAAATGCAGCCGAGGACGGGTCGCCCGGCACAACAATATCGCCGGCCGTAAGTTCAGGCTGGCCAACCAAAGATATGGATCGGCCCCCTCCCGGCAGAATATCAACGGCTACCTCGGCGCCGAAGTGACGCAGCATCCTTTCGCTGTGATCGCGCGTCGGCGCCGGCTCGATAACCGTCGTCACGCCGGCCGTGTTCAGGCCCGCCAACAATACTGCCGACTTCACCTGCGCCGAGGCGACAGGAAGTTCATAAGTAATCGGCACAAGGGAGCCGCTACCAATTACTGCCATCGGCAGACGTCCGCCGCTACACGAAACAAAAGTCGCCCCCATTTGGCGCAGGGGGCCCATAACCCGTTCCATAGGCCGCGATCGCAAGGATGCGTCTCCGGTTAGAAAAGACGTAAACGGATGCGCGGCAAGCAGTCCGGTCATCAGCCGCGCCCCAGTGCCGGCATTACCCATATCGAGGATATCATCGGATTCGGTGAGTCCGCCAACACCACGCCCGACCACCCGCCAAGCCCCTGCCCCGACCTTTTCAGTTACAGCACCCATTGCGTTCATCGCCGCCGCTGTTGCCAGCACGTCGTCGCCTTCCAGAAGGCCAGTGATATTCGTCTCGCCGACCGCCACCGCACCAAGTATCAGAGCCCGGTGAGACACCGACTTATCACCAGGCGGGCGTGCCTCGCCTGTCAGATTAGCGGCGCGTCTGGAAACCACGGAATGGGCAGCAGTCATGTCGATCATAGATCAATATTATGGGGAGGGAGTTGACAATATAGCCAGTCTTTAGCACGTCCACGGGCATGAAGACAGATAACGTCTTGCCCCCGCGCCAAATGCCGTAATTTTAAGTAATCCGAAGGATGCTAATTTTAGTTTTGACTTCATCTCCTGATCGTGGCAATTGGCTGCCCCTCGCCCTGGGGGCGGTGAGACGTTGCGCTATCTTTGGAGGTATCTGCGTGGCAAA